>NZ_WVRJ01000009.1:0-209522 GCF_013110855.1 Ruegeria sp. HKCCD4884 | reverse complement strand
GATCACTTAAGCACCATACATCAAAGGTGAGCTTTAGACTCGGAGAAGCCGTAGCTGCGGAGCAGAAAGTAAGGGTTGGTCAAAGGGCTGCTTTGGGCTCGAAGCCGTCTTCCAAGCATTTTTGATTAACGTCAGCTTTCGGGTCGTTTGCAGCCGCTGACTCCCTGCGATTTGAGTGGCAAGGTTACGCATTTTGCGGATGGGTCACACCTTTCTGATTCAAGTCACATAATATCAATGATTTAGCCCTGGCATGTGTCACGCCTTTATTGGCGGCGGCCACAGATTTTAGAGATCCGATCCCTCACTTTGTTCAACAGAAGCGGACCGAACTTCCTCGTGCCGCAGTGAGCAATTGAGGTTGATATGCCCAAGTTGACACAAGATCAGCTGGCGGAGCGGTGGCACATGTCGCCGCGGACGCTGGAGCAGTGGCGCTGGCTCGGAAAGGGGCCCAGGTTTTTGAAGATCGGCGCGCGCGTTTTATACGATGAAGGCGTGATCGAAGCCTTTGAGGAGGCGCAGGTCTGCCAGAATACATGCGGACCGATTTCCGGGGAGGGTGTGTAATGGCAAAGTCCTTCCCCTCACACAAAGTCAAATCGCACCTTGTCTATACGGCCTGGGAGGTGGCGGACGTTTTGGGCTGTCATCGCCAAACCGTCATTCGCTGGATTGGGAACAACGGACTTGCGGCTGATACCAGCAGCAAGCCTTGGTTGATCGAAGGACATGTGCTCAAGGACTTCCTCGGACAAAGACAGCGCAAAGCGCGGTGCAAGCTGGCATTGCATCACTGCTACTGCCTCAGTTGCAGAGGTCCGCGTGAACCTGACGGCAAGATCGCTGATTATGTTCAGGAAACAGCTTCCAGCGGCCGCCTAACAGCCCTCTGTCCGACGTGCGGTGCGGTCATGAACAAGATCATTCGCCGTTCAGATCTGGAAGCCATTCAGGCCAAACTGGAGGTCACACTTCAACAAGCCTCCCCAAGATTAGTGTCCTGTACTGAACCCCATTCAAAAGTCACCTTGAAAGAGGAGCCCGAGACCCATGTCAAAACACACCTCGGATAACCTGCGTATCAAGCGCAAACACCTTGTCTGGCTAAAGGACGCAAAAGGGCTGTCGCAATCTTCGACCGACAAAGCTGCAGCGTCGATTGCCATCTATGACAGATGGCTCAAAGGCAAGGACTACAGGGCGTTTCATTCAGAAAGGGCGCGCGCGTTCAAACGCCATCTGCAAAGTTTGCGCAACGAACGCACGGGCGCCCCATTGTCGGCTGCCACGATAAACGGTGTGTTGCGCGATGTAATGAAGCTCTTTGACTGGATGGCGGACCAACCGGGGTACAAGTCAAAGATCTCACGCTCAGACATCGCCTATCTCACGCCGGACCGCAAATCGGAACAGGCCCGTCGTAGCACTCTTTGGAAGCCGCATCCGTCTCCCGAACAGGTGGACCACCTTTTGTCTTCGATGCCGGTGGAAACCGTAATCCAGCGCCGTGATCGCGCCCTGATTGCCTTCTTGTTCCTGACCGGATCGCGCGAAGGTGCGGCCATCACAGTGCAACTGCGACACGTCGACCTTGCGAACAGATGCGTGCAGTTTGACGGACGTTCCGTGGATACGAAGTTTGGAAAGTCCTTCACGGCCAGCTTTTTTCCCTTCGGTGATAACGTCGAACAAATTATGCGAGAATGGATCGGAGAGCTTCGTAAGGACCATCTCTTCTCAGACACAGATGCTTTATTTCCAAAAACGCGCGTTGCTGTTGGCCCGTCTCGGCGCTTTGAGACCATGGGGATCGCGCGTGAGCCGTGGGCAGGCCCGTCATCAGCGGCCGGAATCTTCAAGAAAGCCTTCATCAACGCTGGGCTGCCACCGTTTTCGCCGCACCGCGTGCGAGATACGATCGCAGAGCTGGCAAAACTTCACTGCAGGACACCAGAGGACTATAAAGCCTGGTCGCAGAACATGGGACACGACGACGTGATGACGACGTTCAGCTCCTATGGTTCTGTTTCACCTGGCCGTCAGGTCGAACTGATGGGGCGGTTTCGCCGCCGTGGACCGTTGCCAGACGAGGACGCGGTTATTGATGAATGATCAGCTCCGGTGACGCACCCGAACGACCACGCGCTCGGGAGCAAGCCGGTATCCATGCCAAGGGAGATTTTCAATCAGCTCTTGGGGCTTATCAACTGACAGGCCAGCGGACTCCAATCTCCCTGCAAGCGTTCTGCGAGCAGTCTGAATTCTCCGTCTAACGGCTTCGTCGGATTCAACGCCTAATTTTTCAACGAGTTCGCCAGATTTCACGCAGTGATGGTCCATGGGTTCGAGACCTTCACCAGCAGAACGGAGCCACTCTTCAGCCAAGACCACTAACAGGTCAGCTGTGGCATTTTTCTTAAGCTCAACATGTTCGCCGATCACAACCAAACGGGAGGCTTTGTCGATTTCTATGGACAGCGGAAGTTGCTGTTTCTCGTTTTTATCAACTGAGGCCGCAGGTACGAACGGCAAGGTCAAGGCGCTCTGCATCGCACCATATAGTCTTGGCAAACTCTGTTCAGGGAACTCACCGGGTGACTTGCTTTCAAGAGTTTGACGCATCACCGATGTGACCGCCTTTCCATGGCGGTTCAGCAAATCTGCGATCATCACCATGGCTGTGTCTGGCGGATTGTCGAGGTAATTGACCGCATCCAACACAACGGGGAAATTTCGGATCAGTGCATCTGGCGTGGCGTTTTCAAACAACACTGCATTGCGCACATAGGACAACGCCATCTCCCGGTCGATGCCGTTCGGTCGAGCGTCCGACATCAAGTCCACGCGATACGCATCTTCAGGGTCAAAACGTTCAAGCCCTATTGAGAGCATCGCAAAACGCCGATCGATACACTGCGAACAGCGACCGCAATGGAAGTATTGATTGGTTTGATTATGCACATCCGCGCAACTGCGCGTCTCGACAATTTGATCTGCCATCCCAAGTTGGGAGATGCGCTCCACGACTTCAGCTTTAGTGCGCGCGAAGTAGGGATTGTCGACGCGCATATCGTTCTCGAAAACAAGCCGCAGAAAACCGGTCAACAGGTTGAGTGCCTTAGGATGGGTCGTTCTCGTCGCTCGCGTTCCAATGACACTGCCAACCGGCGGCAGGTTGAGGCTCACAACGCCGTTTTCATGGAACGACAAGCGGTCCAGTCCGAAGGCCTTTGCAGTGATCGACCCAAGTACCGCGAACAAGAATGAGCGCGTGCGATGCGTTCTTTCCGCAGTCGATCGACCCTTCAACTGGGCGCTCATGGGAATGTGACGGCACTTTTCCGGTCCGTACCGTTTGCTCAACGCTGAGATCAGCCGTTTCTGGACCGGCGCTATTTTCGTGGACGAGGCATGACTGACCAAAGCAACCCGATGCTTCTGTTCCACGATTTCTTCCACAGCGCCCGCAAAGGAATCGAGCCCGCCGGAAAACATCAAGACACGGTGGGGCTTCCATGAACTATTTCGACCGAATTTGAAGAAGCGCGATCGCTCTGCATCCGGTTCGTCTTTGATCGAAAAAGAAAATTCAAAGCTATCGCCGGATAGAAACATCAACGTTTCTTCCAGAGCCTGTATTACGCTCTCACGTTGCCAGAAATCCAGATCGCGTACCGGCATGGTGGCTACGAACCGTCTGTGCCACTTCTCACCCATCTTCTGATCTGCCAAACCACCACGGCTGACTGCCGCGTCCGCGCAATAGACAAGCGCGGCAATCTCCAGCAAATCGAGCGCACGATCCTGCAATCCCTCGACCAATTGACGGTTCAATTGTCCAATCCGTAGCGTCATTGCGACTTCGCGGCCAGCAATGTCGAGACGCAGGACTTCATCACCGCCGCTTTTTGTCAGGGGCGGCAACCATCTGACTTCAACTTCAGGCAACGGCGCGACGGCGCCCAAATTCCGAGCGCATCTTTTTGAACGCGTAAGCTGTGAACTTGTCTATTGCATCGCGATCAAGCGCCTGCTTCTGCCAGACGGTTTTGCCATACCAGCCGCCCGCATATTCTTCGACGATTCTAGACACTTCAAATGTGTGCTGGGCCAGGGCTTGTTGAAATGCCACTCGCTGTGCATCGGTTGAAAAGCGTCGATCCTCGCCAGTGTGATTGGCGAGTTCCCGGCTCAGATAGTAGTCTAGAGAGCGGTATGTCAGCCGGGCAAAGAAATCCCGCGCGAGTCTCGCAAATGCATCACCCACGGCGAAACTCGCGAGTGCTTGGCGAATTTCTTGCGGTGTCGGTTCAAACAGCGATGGCAACCGGTCGTGCAGCTGAACGGAAAGGCTTTCCAAGAGCGCGGCCTTCGCCAATTCGCCTGCATCTGAGGAACCTCGGAGATCAAAACTGTTGCGATCAACAACGCGTTCCAATCCTGCAAGCAGTCCTGTCACAGAGTTAAGCTCTGATCTGTCGATTCCGAGATCGACCAAAGCGTCTTCGAAGCCAGGGGCCCTCGCAAGCAAAGGCAACCGCACCAGAAGATCACTTACAAATTGAAACCGAGGGTCACGACTCGCCCGTTTAAGATCTTTGTCGGATGCATCCGCTGCGGCCTCGGCGATCTGTTCGACCGGCGCATTGGTTGCGATCAGATCAACGACCTCGCGCCACTTCCTGGACCGAGGCAAAGTGCCAAGCCTGATGTGTCCCATCCGCTCCTCCCTTGCCTGAAGAGTCATTCAACCATCAGGCGAATGTAAAGGGAAAAATGGCGGCCTTCGCTTACCCTGCGCTTACCCGAAGCGAGTGTTAGGCATGAGATCGCCTCGTAAGTCTTTGAAAACAGTGGTGAGCCGTGCAGGATTCGAACCTGCGACCCACTGATTAAAAGTCAGTTGCTCTACCAACTGAGCTAACGGCCCACTCTTTTTGCTGGATCTCTTCGATCCGTGGCGCTCTTTAAGGCAATTCCCTGATCAGGTTCAAGCCCTTAATTTGCGCCTCGTTTCACCATCACATCTTGTGTTTCCGGCGACCCGATAGGCGGCCTAATTAGGCAGGTGTCGCTGGGGGGTCAACCCCTTTTTTCACGATTCTGCGCAACAGGGTGGATTCATGTTCGGACCAGGGTTATATCGCCGCTATGCAACAGAGACTCGATACCGGTTTGCCCTTCATGAAGATGCACGGGCTGGGAAATGACTTTGTCATCGTGGATGCGCGCGCCCGCGATTCCCGGATCAACCCGGCGCTTGCAAAGGGAATCGGCCACCGACAGTTCGGCGTGGGTTTCGACCAACTGGCCGTGATTGAAAACGGACAGGCAGACGCGCATCTGATCTTCTACAATTCCGATGGATCAACCTCGGCCGCATGTGGCAATGCCACACGCTGCATCGCGCGGTTTCTGATGGATGAGACCGGAAAGTCCGAATTATCCCTGACAACTGAACGCGGTGCCCTCTTTGCGAAAGATGTCGGCGATGGTCTGACCTCGGTAAACATGGGGCAGCCTCAACTGGACTGGCAGGACATACCGCTGGCAGAAGAGATGGACACGCTGGAGTTGCCAATCGAAGGCGCGCCTACGGCAACCGGTATGGGCAATCCGCATTGCACCTTCTTTGTCGACGACGCCGAGGCAATTCCACTGACCGAGTTTGGCGCGCGTTACGAACACCACCCACTCTACCCTGAGCGCACCAATGTCCAGGTCGCACAGGTGATCGGCCCGGACAATATACGTATGCGCGTCTGGGAGCGTGGTGTGGGGATCACATTGGCGTCTGGCTCATCCTCTTGTGCGACGGCGGTTGCAGCCGCACGGCGCGGTCTAACGGGGCGCAAAGTTCAGATCGAGCTGGATGGCGGCGCGATCTGGATCGACTGGCGCGAGGATGGAGTCTGGATGACCGGCCCCACAGCCCATGTCTTCTCGGGCACCCTCACCCCTGAGTTCTTGGGGTCTTTGGGATGAACCCGCCCAAATTCACCACTTTGGGCTGCCGCCTGAACGCCTATGAAACCGAGGCGATGAAAGAGCTGTCACAGCAGGCAGGTCTGACCGATGCTGTGGTGGTAAACACATGCGCGGTAACGGCTGAGGCGGTCCGCAAAGCCCGGCAAGAGATCCGCAAGCTGCGGCGCGAAAACCCCAACGCCCGTCTGATCGTCACGGGCTGCGCGGCGCAAACGGAACCCGAGACCTTTGCCCAAATGGAAGAGGTCGACGCAGTCATCGGCAACACCGAGAAGATGCAGCCAGACACCTGGAACGGCTTGGCCGCCGATTTCATCGGTGAGACCGAAGCCGTTCAGGTCGACGACATCATGTCCGTGACCGAGACGGCGGGCCACTTGATCGACGGCTTTGGCACACGCTCACGCGCCTATGTGCAGGTTCAAAACGGCTGTGATCACCGATGCACCTTTTGCATCATTCCCTATGGCCGTGGCAACTCGCGCAGCGTGCCCGCAGGTGTGGTCGTAGACCAGATCAAGCGGCTTGTGGACAAGGGCTATAACGAAGTGGTTCTGACAGGGGTCGATCTGACTTCGTGGGGGGCCGACCTGCCCGCACAGCCTCGGCTGGGCGATCTGGTGATGCGCATCCTCAAACTGGTGCCCGACCTGCCGCGCCTTCGGATCAGTTCGATCGATTCGATCGAAGTGGATGAGAACCTGATGCAGGCCATCGCGACCGAGCCGCGCCTGATGCCCCACCTGCACCTCTCGCTTCAACACGGGGACGACCTGATTCTGAAACGGATGAAACGCCGCCACTTGCGCGACGATGCGGTCCGATTTACCGAAGACGCCCGTAAGCTGCGTCCTGACATGACGTTTGGTGCCGATATTATCGCTGGGTTTCCGACGGAATCCGAAGAGCATTTCGAAAACTCGCTTAGGCTGGTCAAAGACTGCAATCTCACCTGGTTGCACGTCTTCCCATACTCCAAGCGTGACGGCACGCCCGCTGCGCGGATCCCACAGCAAGTCAATGGAACGGTGATCAAAAAACGCGCGGCGCGACTGCGCGCGGCCGGGGATGCTCAGGTCTCAAAGCACCTATCGGAACAGATCGGCAAAACCCATCACATCCTGATGGAGAACCCCCATATGGGCCGGACCGAGCAATTCACCGAAGTGTCCTTCGCCGCGCCTCAGCCCGAAGGTCAGATCGTGACGGCTGCGATCACCGGACAGACTGCAGACCAACTCACCGTCTGATCTGCCCTTCATCTGGCCAAAAATACCTCGGGGATGAATTGGCCAATGGCCAAGAAGGGGCTGGCCCCTTGCAAGCAACCTCGCAAATAAAAACCCCCGCAACCGGGTGGGCGCGGGGGTTTCGATTTCCAATTACGAAAAAGCATCAATCCTCAGGACGGAGCTTGCCTTTGTGCGGCGCCCACAGGCGCTTGTTCACCAGATACAGCAGGACTGACAGAACAGACAAGAAGATGACGCCAACGAAGCCTGCATTCTTGCGGTCCATCATCTTGGGCTCAGCCGCCCACATCAGGAACGCAGAAACATCTTCGGACATCGCTTCGACACTGGCGGGGTGACCATCGGCAAACTCGACCTGATCTTCTGCCAGCGGCGGGGCCATCGAAATCCAGCCACCCGGGAAGGCGGTGTTTTCGTACAGGATGGTGCCTGCCTCTTCCTTTTCCTTGCCGGTGTAGCCGTCCAGCAGCGAGGCGATGTATTCCGCGCCACCCATGCCTTTGACCAGCTGATTGATGCCCAACCCGTAAGGACCGTGGAAACCCGCGCGGGCTTTGGCCATCAGGCTCAGGTCAGGTGCGCCAACGGCTGTATTGGCCGGGAAGTGGTCGGTCGGGATCGCCGGGCGGAAGTCGTCCAATTCAGGGTCAAAAACCTCAAAATTGTCCGCCGCATAGGTGATGACCTGCTCTTCGTTGTAACCCAGCGCTTCCAGATCGCGCAGAGGAACATATTGCAGGCCGTGGCAGGCTGCGCAAACCTCGGTATAGATTTGCAGACCGCGTTGCAGCTGGTTTTGATCCCAGGTGCCAAACGGACCTTCGAACGAAAAGGCGAAATCTTCGATATGCTGATCGCCACCACCTGCCGCAAAAGATGCAGCAGGGGTCAGGGCCAGAGCAAACGCAGCGCCGATTGCAAGTTTCTTGAACATGGTATCCGGTCCCTCTTCTTACTCGGCCGGCGTGGCTTCGGCGTCAGCCTTGCCATAATGCGCGTTGAAGTCTTCTTCGATGGTCTCCGGTGGGGTCAGCGGTTTTTCGATGACACCCAGGATCGGCAGGATCACGAAGAAATAGGCGAACCAGTAGGCAGACGCGATCAGCGAGAAGGTTGCATAGGGCTCTTCCGCGGGCATCGCACCCAGCCACATCAGGGCAAAGAAGTCGATGATCAGCAGGTAGAACCACCATTTGAACATCGGACGGTATTTACCCGAACGCACACTCGATGTGTCCAGCCAGGGCGCCAGCGCCATGGCCAGGATCGCACCAAACATTGCAATCACACCGAAGAACTTGGCATCGATGATGCCGCCGGTGATGAAGCTTGCGAATTGTACAACCCAAACCTCGCCAGTGAAGGCCCGCAGGATCGCGTAGAAGGGCAGGAAGTACCATTCCGGAACGATGTGTGCAGGTGTGACCAGCGGGTTGGCTTCGATGTAGTTGTCCGGGTGGCCTAGGTAGTTCGGCATAAAGCCGACGATTGCCCAGAACACGACCAGGATCACGGCCAGCGCAAACAGGTCCTTGATCACGAAGTACGGCCAGAACGGCAGTGTATCTTTCTCGGCCTCGGCTTTTGAACCACGGCGTACTTCAACACCCGTGGGGTTGTTGTTGCCGGTGGTGTGGAAAGCCCAGATATGCACGATGACCAGCGCCGCGATGATGAACGGCAGCAGGTAGTGCAGCGAGAAGAAGCGGTTCAGCGTTGCGTTGTCCACAGCGGGTCCGCCCAACAGCCAGGTCTGGATCGCTTCACCCACAAACGGGATCGCACCAAACAGGCCGGTGATCACGGTCGCGCCCCAGAAGGACATCTGGCCCCAAGGCAGAACGTAGCCCATGAACGCGGTACCCATCATCATCAGGTAGATAAGCATACCGATGATCCACGTGATTTCACGCGGGGCTTTGTATGAGCCGTAATACAGGCCGCGGAACATGTGAATGTAGACCGCAACAAAGAACAGAGAAGCACCGTTCATGTGCAGATAACGGATGAAGTAACCGCCATTCACGTTACGCATGATGTGCTCGACGCTGGCAAAGGCCAGATCGACATGCGGCGTATAGTGCATCACCAGAATGATGCCGGTAACGATTTGCAGCGCCAAGCAGAACGCCAGGACGATGCCCCAGATCCACCACCAGTTCAGGTTCTTGGGGGTTGGGATCATCAGGGTGTCATACAGCAGGCCGACGATGGGAAGGCGGCTGTTCAGCCACTTTTCGCCGTCAGACTTCGGCTCGTAATGATCGTGGGGAATTCCGGACATAAACTGGGTCTCCCTTAGCCGAGTTTGATGGTTGTTGCGTCGACCCACTCTGCGGGCGGAACGGGCAGGTTTTCAGGCGCGGGACCTTTACGGATCCGGCCTGCCAGATCGTAGTGCGAGCCGTGGCATGGGCAGAACCAACCGCCAAAGTCGCCAGCATCACCCAACGGCACACATCCAAGGTGCGTACAAACGCCCATCTGAACGATCCAGGCACCCTCGGCTTCGCCTTCGGGCGACGGCATGACGCGGTTGGCGTCTGTTGCAGGTGCATCTGCGTTCAGGTTGAAGTTACGCGCTAGCGGATCAGGCAAGTTGCCAACGGCTTCTTCGTCCTGTTGCTGGGCTTCGGCAATCTCGGCACCGGTGCGGTGACGGATAAACACGGGTTTACCCAGCCATTTAACTGTCAGCTGTGTGCCCGGCTCAACCCCGCTCACATCCGTGCGGATCGACGAAAGCGCCTGCACGTCTGCGGACGGGTTCATTTGGTTGATCAGGGGCCATACGGCTGCACCCGTTGCAACGACACCTGCGCCGCCAGCGACGTAATACAGGAAATCTCTGCGGGTGCCTTCGTGGTCTTCTGCGTGGGACACGAGGTTATCTCCGATTGTCTGGCGCCCGCGGACGGGCAAAAAGCTCGCGCACCGCGTGAAAGCGGCGTCTTAAACGCGCTTACTATCGGGGAGAATAGTGTTCGTCCAGCGTTCATAAACGCGCAATACGCCGCATGTGCCGCTTCATTTGGGGAACGAGGCCGTTTTTTTGGTGAATCTCGCGCTCAACTTTGTTGGTCGGGTCGAATCAGGCCGTTTTGATTCGATAGCCAGCCGACACCACCGATGCCCCCGGGCAGGCGCGAAGCGTTCCAGCCATTTACCGCAGAATTGCGCCTTGAATGCTCACAATCCAACTGGCGGGAACGGGATTGTTTTCTACAAAATCATATTCCCCAAATAGATGATTTAAATTGCAAATTGTGCAGGTTTACCCCGTTGCACTTTTTGCGCGAATACAGGACAGCGGGCAAAACGCGCGAACTCCTGTCAGGAGACCCCCTATGTCAAAAACCCTGTTGACCACAGCTTTACTTACATTGGTGCTGTCCACTCAGACCCTTGCCGCAGGTGACCCCGAAAAGGGAAAGGCGATGTATAACCGCTGCTCGTCATGCCACGCGATCATCAAAGACGGAAAAGTTCTGGTCAAAGGCGGAATCACCGGGCCGAATCTCTATGGCGTCATCGGACGGGTTGCCGGATCCGAGAATGACTACCGTTATGGCAGCGAACGCCTGCCCATCGGTATGTTCACCGACGACATGATCCGCGCCGGTGAAGAAGGTCTGGTCTGGACCGAAGAAAACATCGCCGCCTATTCCAAAGACCCCATCGGGTTCATCAAGGATTATCTCGACGATGACACCGCCCGCCCGAACATGAGCGTCAAGCTCAAGAAAGGTGCGGAAGATATCGCTGCGTATCTGGCGACGTTCAGCCAGTAACGCAGACGCGGCTGCGGATGCTTTAGCCCTGAGGGCGGGTGGCCACCATGCTGGGCCGCTCGCCAAACTCCGCAAACCACTTGGCAAGCGCGTCATTGCCCTTGCGCCACCCCCGCGCATCGTGGCGCAGATCCAGATAGCCCAGCGCACAGCCGACGGCGACCTGCCCCATATCCAACGGGCCGGACAAATGCGCCATCCACCGTTGGTTCAGTACAGCACAAGCCCGTTCAATCTTGACCCACTGCGATTCAATCCAGGCATCCCACTTTTTGTCGTCGGGACGCAGGCGGTCTTCGTAAGTCATCAAAAGGGCTGCATCCAGAATGCCGTCAGCAAGCGCTTCGAGTGTCAGAACATCCCAGCGACCTGCGCCCTCGGGATATAACTTTCCACCAGCACGGGCATCCAGAAACGCACAGATTACCCGGCTGTCGAACAAGGTAGGCCCGTCCGGGCGCTCCAGCGCTGGAACTTTTGTCAACGGTGCTTTGCTAACCAGTGACTCAGCCGGTGAGATCGGCGTTCCGGCCACGGTCTCCAGCTCAACATCTTCAAGCTGATCTGTTTCATGCAGCAATACCATGACTTTGCGCACATAGGGCGAGGTCAGACTGTGGTAGAGTTTCATCGGCAGGCTCCCTGTTTGCGCCGACCTTACAGGAGGTCCACAAAAACGAAAGCCCACACTTCGCCGACGGCTAGGCGTTGCGCATCAACTCTTGCAGAACACTCAATTCGGACCCGATCCCCGACGACGCAATCTGTTCAGATGCCCGCAAGCGCACATCATCAGGCTTGTTTTGGCTCAACTTCCAAGTGCCCTGAACATCCTCGACCTGTATTCGGCACGGCACGATCATCCGCATCATTTTGGTCAGAGCCTCATCTGACATCTTTCCTGTGGCCCATGGAGGTTTAGGTTTCAGGCGCTCTTCATAGAAGGCCGATTGCCGGTTCAACAGATCCAACAGCTCATCCTGCGGGCGCAGCTCTAGCTGCCCGGTCAAATGCACGGCCACATAATTCCAGGTTGGAACCTGATCCTCCACCTCGTACCAGTCCGGCGAGATATACCCATCCGGCCCCTGCACCGCGATCTTCACCGCTTTCGGCGCATCCAAGGCGCGCACGATGGGATTTGAGCGGACAAGATGAAGTTCAGCCACCAGACCATCTTCGGACAGAAGAAACGGCACATGGCTCAACAGTGGGGCACCATCTGTCGACAAGGCCAAAACACCGAATCCTCGTTCACGGGCGAACTCAATATGGCGCGCGCGGTCTTCGGCGCGAAAGGCGGGGTTGGGGTGCATGGTGATCCTCCTGCCAAATCTCTTGCAGACCAGACCCAAGATATGCAAGGTCCGTCTTGTTCTCAGGGCGGGGCGGAATTCCCCACCGGCGGTATGCGGGCGACGACCCGTAAGCCCGCGAGCGGCCCAGACGTGTCCACGATCCGAAGAGCGGCAACCGGTTTTCGGACAAAGTGTGGAAGCGCCAAAGGGTGTCAAGCAGATCTGGTGAGAGGCCAGAGCCGACGGTTACAGTCCGGATGAAAGAGAACGTGCAACACGCCGGCAATCGGCGTGCTTGCTCGTGATCGCCTTGGGTGACGTGTCTGTTGCGAAAGGAGATCATAATGACACACACCCGCTATGCTTTTGTCAAAGCCAAATGGCACTCCGATATCGTCGACCGCGCGCTTGACGGCTTCCTCGAACTCATCCCCGCCGATCAGGTCGATGTCTTCGACGTTCCCGGCGCGTTCGAAATGCCTCTGTTGGCCCGCGACTTGGCCCAAACCGGCAAATACGCCGCCGTAGCGTGCGCCGCCTTTGTTGTGGATGGCGGCATCTACCGCCACGATTTCGTCGCGCAGGCCGTGGTTGATGGCCTGATGCGCGCCGGACTGGACACGGGCGTTCCTGTCCTGTCGGTCTCGCTGACACCACACCAGTATCAGGAAACCGACCACCACAACGCTATCTACCGCGACCATTTCGTTCAGAAAGGGCGCGAAGCGGCTCAGGCCGCACTGATGATCACGGATACCCGCGAGAAAGTCGCGCAGACCGCCTAAGCTTCATCTTTTCAAAAATACTCAAATGCGCCGCCCACCGGGCGGCGTTCACGGCATCTAAGACCAAATCCGCTTGAGGCCGGGGGCCTTGCCCGCTAATCACAACCCGCAAAGGAGCACGCCCCATGTCGATGAACAGCTTTGGACACCTCTTCCGCGTCACCACCTGGGGCGAAAGCCATGGTCCCGCATTAGGCGCGACGGTCGACGGCTGCCCTCCGGGCGTTCAAATCGACGAAGCCATGATCCAGCACTGGCTGGACAAGCGCAAACCGGGTCAGAACAAGTTCACCACCCAACGGCGCGAACCCGATCAGGTGAAAATCCTGTCCGGCGTGTTCGAAGGCCAGACTACCGGCACACCGGTGCAGTTGATGATCGAGAATACCGATCAGCGGTCAAAAGACTACGGCGATATCATGGACAAGTTCCGTCCCGGCCACGCCGATATCACCTATTGGCAGAAATACGGCATCCGCGACTATCGCGGTGGCGGGCGCAGCTCGGCGCGGGAAACCGCATCGCGTGTTGCTGCCGGAGGACTGGCGCGAGAGGCGATCAAACAGATCGCGCCGAATGTGCAGATCACAGGCTACATGACGCAAATTGGACCGCACAAAATCGACCGTGCGAATTTCGACTGGTCTCAGATTGAACAGAACCCGTTCTGGACACCCGATGCTCAAGCGGCCGAGGACTGGGCCGCGTATTTGGACGATCTGCGCAAGTCCGGTAACTCGGTCGGCGCTGTGGTCGAGGTCGTGGCACGCGGTGTTCCAGCAGGAATCGGAGCGCCCGTATACGGCAAGTTAGACACTGATCTGGCCGCTTCGATGATGTCCATCAACGCCGTCAAAGGAGTTGAGATCGGCGAAGGCATGGCGGCCGCTGAACTGACCGGCGAAGCCAACGCGGATGAGATCTTCATGGGACAGAACGGCCCGCAATACAGCTCGAATAACGCCGGTGGCATTCTGGGTGGTATCTCGACCGGGCAGGACATCGTGGTACGCTTTGCCGTGAAGCCTACGTCGTCGATCCTAACCACACGCAAGACGATCACCAAGTCAGGCGAAGAAACCGAGATCATCACCAAAGGCCGCCATGACCCCTGCGTCGGCATCCGCGCGGTTCCGGTGGGAGAGGCGATGATGGCCTGCGTGATCCTCGACCACCTGCTGCTGCATCGCGGTCAGATCGGAGAGAACCGTGGACGGATCGGCTGATCTGCGCACGCGCTTGCGTGCGGTGGTCGCGCATCGCATGGAAACGGATCCGGCTCACGATCTGGCCCATCTGGATCGGGTCTGGACCAATGCTCAGGCCATCGCAGATGATCAAACCGATATGTCCGTGCTGCTGGCCGCAAGTTATCTGCATGATTTGGTAAATCTGGCCAAGGATGATCCAGACCGGCATCTGGCATCTCGCAAATCCGCAGTGGAATCAGAGCCTATTCTGATGGATTTGGGGTATAACTCGAACCAGGTTCGAGCCATCCAGCACGCAATTGAAGCCCATAGTTTCTCGGCCAATATTGCTCCAAAAACGGCCGAGGCACGCATCCTGCGCGATGCGGATCGGCTTGATGCTTTGGGCGCCATAGGCATCGCACGCAACTTTTCCGTTTCAGGTGCTTTGGGGCGCACTTTGTATGACGCGGCAGATCCCTTTGCCCAAAACCGGCCTTTGGACGACCTGCATTTCTCGCTCGACCATTGGAAAGTCAAACTGCTGGGGCTGCCGGGCGACATGCTGACACAGACCGGCAGACAGATTGCGGAACAACGCACCGCGCGTATGATCCGTTTTCTTGAAGAATTCGCCGAGGAAATCGGCGATTCTCTTCCTCAATCCTGGGTGAACGACTAAACCCACCCGTTGATCTTTGTCCGCCAAAGGCGCAGGTTCGCGCCGATGACAAAACCCTTAACATCGCATCGACCTCTGCTGGCTGTGACGCTGAAACTGGGCGCGCTGTTCCTGTTCACGTCGATGTCCGCCTTGGTCAAAGCTTTATCGGATGAATTCCCACCGGGCCAATTGGTGTTCTTCCGGTCCCTGTTCGCGATTCCCGTCATCATCCTCTGGCTCATCGCGCGCGGTGAGTTGTCCAAGGGCTTTGTGGTCAAGAAACCCATGGGCCATTTCTGGCGCGGTGTTCTGGGCACCAGCGCCATGGGGCTTACCTTTACCGGCCTAAGCCTGCTGCCCCTGCCCGAGGTGACGGCAATAGGCTATGCCACACCGATCTTCACCCTGATTCTAGCCGCCGTGATGCTGGGCGAACGCATTCGTCTGATCCGTATCGGCGCGGTGGCGCTTGGTCTGCTGGGGGTCCTGATCATGATTTGGCCGCGCCTGGGCACCACTGAAATGGAGGTTGCAGCCACCATTGGTGCGCTGTGCGTTTTGGGCGCGACCGTCGCGCGCGCCTTTGTTCAGATCCATATCCGGCAGCTTGTCAAAGTCGATCACCCGGCTGCGATCGTCTTCTATTTCTCGATGACTGCGACGCTGCTATCGGCGCTGACCGTTTTCTGGGGATGGTCGATGCCAACGCTAAATCAGGCTCTAATACTGATCATGATGGGCCTGATCGGAGGGGTTGCGCAGATTTTGGTGACGTCCTCTTATCGCTTTGGTCAGGCTTCGATGCTGGCACCTTATGATTACGCGACCATGCTGTTTGCGATTGTGATTGGCTATGTCTGGTTCGACGAACTGCCAACGCTTGCAATCCTGATTGGGGCCGCTTTGGTCATCGCAGGCAATGTCGTTGTGATCTGGCGCGAACACCAGTTGGGGCTCGAGCGGGGCAAGGCCCGGTCGGTCACAGACCCCAAAGCGTGACTTTACCTTTTGTAATCTTCCCCTAGGTTGGGCCGGACAATCAAAGAGGTTCCCCCATGAGCGACGCGCAGGATCACAAGGAAAAGATGCAGCAGGTGCAGGCCAAGCACCGCAAGAAAGTGTCCGAGGCAGTGGACCCTGGCCGCGGTCTGGTTCTGATCAACACCGGTAAGGGCAAAGGCAAGTCATCCGCCGCTTTTGGCGTGGTCATCCGCGCCCTGGGCTGGGGCCAGAAAGTCGCCGTGGTGCAGTTCATCAAGGGCAAGTGGAAAACAGGCGAGCGCCGCTTCTTCGAAGAACGCGATCTGGTGACATGGCACACGATGGGCGAAGGTTTCACCTGGGACACGCAAGATCGCGAACGCGACATCGCTGCCGCTAACGCCGCCTTCGACAAGGCGCGCGCCCTAATGTCCAGCGGCGAATACGATCTGGTCGTTCTGGACGAGATCAACATCGCACTGCGGTACGAGTACCTCTCTGCAGATCAGGTCATCGACGGCCTGAACGCTCGTTCGGACAAGACCAGCGTGTTCCTGACGGGCCGCGACGCGCCCCAAGCCCTGCGTGACTATGCCGATCTTGTTACGGAAATGACCGAGGAAAAGCACCCGTTCCAAGCGGGGATCAAGGCGCAGCGCGGCGTGGATTTTTGACCCTTTTCTGACGTGGGCCTGTTGGCCTGCGTCACTCAGCCAAAACGGCTCAGAGTCATTTCAACAATCTCTCGAAGCGAGGCGCGTGGGGTAAGATCGTTAGGTTTTGATCTTACAGGTGGCATCGCTTCGGTTTGTTTGCGGCGCGGCTTTCGACAGTCGACATAGGCGCAATAGTCACTGTCGCAACAGGTGCATCCACATGCAGCCAACGCATCATGGCGTGCCATAATTTCATCTAGCGACTCGCTCATTTCGGCCTCGTTCTGTTTAGGCAGATTCGTTTCCGGAGCGGCGGCATGCTATCACCAAAGTCATGCTAAACCTGCAAACCGCCCCGAAACCATAAGCTTGATGGTACACCATCTGGCGTTGAGCATAATCTGACTATTTAAGTCGGGATTTTCAAGCCCTAAAACACCCCGAGGATTTCTCGGGGTGCACACACGCCCTTATAAGAAATCAGAGCGCGCGATTCTGCGGGTCCAACGTAACCGACCAGAGCTCGGTATCTGCCCGGTCCATCAGCCGAACCGTCATCTGTTCGGTCGATCCATCAATGTCCACCAGACCAAAGAACTGCAGCCCTTCGCTGGGCGGCAGGTTCACTCCCTGCCCTTCGGCAGGTGCTTTGACGTATTTGACCTCGGGTCCGAACGTGCCGTCCAGGGCGTTTGGACCAAATGTCCCAGCGTGCAGCGGACCCGAAACAAACTCCCAAAACGGCTCAAAATCCTGAAATTGCGCCTTATTAGGGTCATAGTAGTGAGCAGCGGTGTAATGAACATCCGCTGTGAACCAAACCGTGTTGGTGATGCCAGCCGTTTTGATGAAACGTAGCAGATCAGCAATCTCCAACTCGCGCCCCTTAGCTGGTCCGCTGTCGCCGTTCGAAATTGCCTCTGCTCCGGCCTGTTCCTTCCAGTTGTCCCAGACGATCAATCCGATTGGCATGTCCGAGGCAATCACTTTCCAAGTCGCTTGAGATCCTGCCAACTCTTGCTTGAGCCATGCCAGTTGTTCCGCGCCCAGAATGCGGGATTGATCCGTGATTTCATCCTCCATCGACGGGCCGTTCGGTCCACGATAGCTACGCAGGTCCAGGAAGAAGACGTCCAGCATCGGACCATAGGAAATCTTGCGATACACACGCCCGGGCTCTGCCGGCGTAATGCGCAACGGTGTCATCTCATGGAAAGCACGTCCGGCGCGTGACTGAAGAATATGCACTGACTTCTCGGTATACCGGTCATCGGAAATCAGGTCTTTCGCGTCGGACCAGTTGTTCACAACCTCATGGTCATCCCACTGGAAAAAGGTCGGACAAACGGCGTTCATGGCCCGCACATGCTCGTCCATCATGTTGTATTTCCACTGGGCGCGGAACTCGTCCAGTGTTTCGGCCACCTTGCGTTTCTCATCGATCAGGGTTGTGTTCTTCCAGATCAGCTGGCCGTCTTTCTCGACCTCATCCTGCATAGGACCGTCGGCATAGACGGTGTCACCAGAATGGATGAAGAAGTCCGGCTTGTGCTGCGCCATAGTCGCGTAGGTGCGCATACCTTCGTCATCAATACCCCATCCCTGACCGGCGGTGTCACCCGACCAGGCAAAGCGAATGTTGCGGCGCGAGGTCGGTGCAGTGCGGAATTGACCAATAATAGGCTCTGATATTGTGTTGATGTCACTCAGATCGGCGGCAACAAACCGGTAGAAAATATCCTGATCCGATGGCAGCCCCTCGACCAGGCGTTTGACAGCAAAATCGCTGTTGGGGATGGCATCCATCGCCGGGAGTGTGCGGGTATCTGCGAAGCTTTCTGTGGTCGATACTTCCATAATCACGCGAGAGGGGCGATCCGTGCGGGTCCAGATCATGCCCGAAGTCGTATCGACGTCACCGGACTGAACGCCGTGTGTGAACACAGGGCGCGATCCGGCGCGGCTGATTGCTGGCATGGCCAGTGAAGCGGCAAAGGCAGTGCTGCCCGCCAGAAACGAACGACGGTTTGGGCGTAGGATCTTGGTCATAGTGAGGCTCTCCTGTCTGGTGATCGATTCTCCGACCACGCGATTGGTGCGCCGATATGAGCCGCCAGTTTGTAAAACCCGCGGCTCAGTTTCTTGACAGTATCATGATGATACCATGACAGATGTGGATAACGTCGTCAGGCAGCGACGTCCTGCTCGGGCGCGCTGAGCGAGATGACAAGCACCACAGCCGCACCGTTCAACCAGTAAAACGCCGCATCCATACCCGTGAAACCAAAGATGCTGGGTGCAAACAGAAAGGTGACGCCAACCAGTAAGTCCACCGCCAGATGAAACCTGTAGGGCAGAACCCGCCAGATCCCCAGGTGGTGATCGGTCAGAACCGTCAGAACAAAGGCGGCCACCCCGGTTGCAACAGACAACCACAGGGCCAGCGGATTGGACTGACCCAGCCCCAGAAGGAACGGCAAGGTCATCAGGGCAACGGCGACCGGGTAATCCAGATACGCGTGGACAGAACGTGTAACAAAACGAAGGGACATAAGATTTTCCTTTCCTCAATCAGTGGTGAAAGGAAGCTAATCTGGTGATCCCGGACGCTGAATTCCTGATCGTTTCTGAAATCATGCAGATCGTTCAAGTTTCACGGAGTATCAGTGCATCGCCCTGTACGCAGCCGGTGACAGACCAACCTGCTTTTTGAATACGCGCGAGAACGCGGCTTCCGAGGCGTATCCGACTTCTGCCGCGGCATCAGCCACGTTCCAGCGTGCCTCCGTCAGACCATGGCAGGCGATCTGCATCCGCCAGTCTGTGAGGTATTGCATCGGCGTCGTTCCCATTTTCTCGGCAAAAAGCTGAGCAAAGGCAGTGCGTGACATACCGGACTCTCGCGCCAAAGATGCGACGCTCCAATCCTCAGCCGGGGCTTGATGGAACGCGGTCAACGCCCGCGAGATGCGCAGATCGGCAAACCCGGCCAAAGCTGAATCCTGCGGACTCTGACGTTCCAGATAGACCCGAATTGCCTGCGCGAACAGCACCTCGGACAATTTCATCGCGATCAGGTCGCCGCCAATTTTCGCGCCCGAGACCTCGGAACCGATCATTCGCAGGGTCGATTCCATCCAGGCCCCGGACTCCTCTCCGTAGTTTTCGATCAGGATGTAGGGCGGCAGACGGTCGATCAGCATATGCCCAGTGCCCTGCCGTCCGGCTGGACCCGTGAAGGAAAAGTGACCGCAGATCAACTGCGTATCGCGTTCGTCGTCAGGACCGCCGTAAACCAGCACACCATCGCCTGTGTAGCCTGCCACCTCGAGCACCTGTTCCAAAGGCAACGCGTCCAATGGCTTGACCTCGGCACAGAGCAACGCGTGCGGCGCACCGTGGGGAATCAGGATCAAGTCACCCTGCCGCAGCCTAAGTGTCTCGCCAGTCGTCGAGACATGCACTTTAAGCTCACCGCGCTGCACGAAATGAAACCGCGCCACGTTTTCGTAGCCCGGCACCTGAATGCCGAAGGGCGGTGTGAACGATGTGCGGAAGTAAAACGTGCCACGCAGGGACAGACGCGTGAGAATATCGCTGAGAAGATCTAACATGCGCGAAAGATACGCAACATGTGCAGATCGTCCAGCCTACAGGACGATTTGCACGAAGTTGTGCACGTTCTGCACAGAAAACCCCCGCCGAAGCGGGGGTTTAAAAGCTTACGAGCGAACCAGCTTTTCGTAATCTTCCGCAATCTCGCGGGTCAGGTCGCCCACTTCGAATGTATATTCGCCGATCTGCCCCACAGGCGTCACCTCGGCTGCGGTACCGGTCAGCCAGCATTGTTCGAAATCAGCCATCTCTTCTGGCTTGATGCGGCGTTCATGCACGGTGATGCCCTTGTCTTTCAGCATCTGAATGACTGTCTGACGCGTGATACCGTTCAAAAAGCAATCGGCCAGGGGTGTGTGAACCTCTCCATCCTTGACGAAAAACACGTTCGCACCGGTTGCTTCGGCCACATACCCGCGCCAGTCCATGAACAAGGCATCCGAGCAACCTTTGGCTTCGGCTTTGTGCTTCGAGATGGTGCAGATCATGTAAAGACCTGCGGCCTTGGCGTGAACCGGGATGGTTTCAGGGCTGGGGCGTTTCCATTCGGCAATGTCCAGCTTTGCGCCCTGCATCTTTGCATCGCCGTAGTAAGCACCCCAAGGCCAAACCGCGACAGCCATGCGCACCGGGTTCTTGGCCGACGCAACTCCCATATCTTCGCCCGAGCCGCGCCAGACCAGGGCACGTACATAGGCGTCTTGCAGACCGCTGGCTTTCAGCGCTTCTTCCTTCGCAGCTTCGATTTCATCGACCGAATAGGGCATCGGCATATCCAGCGCTTCGGCTGAAGCGATCAGACGCTCGGAATGTTCGCGGCTTTTGAAGATCTTGCCGTTATAGGCGCGCTCGCCTTCGAATACGGACGACGCATAGTGCATAGCGTGGGTCAGAATATGGACATTGGCCTCACGCCAGGGCACCAGCTTGCCATCCAACCAAATGGTGCCATCACGATCATCATACCCCGCCATGCGAAACCTCCTGAACCGGGTTGAATTTGCGATTGTTGCGCCGCTTAGGTCCGATGCGGACATAATGTTGCGCAAAAACTGCGATTCGATACCGCTCTACCCTTGGAATGTCAATAAGGCTGACATAAACTCGGCCCAGAGTAACGAATGAGGCGTACCATGTCCGACATCCGCCCTGCCCCGCGTTACGGGGGCGAGAGCCTGTTGTTTTTGACCGATGAGCAATTGAGGCAGGGGATTGAGGCCATGTTCTTCGCCTATCGCGGATTTACCGCAGATCCTGACCGCATCCTAACCGAAATGGCCTATGGCCGCGCTCATCACAGGGCGATCCATTTCATCAACCGCGCGCCGGGCACGACGGTCAACAACTTGTTAGCGATCCTTGGAGTCACAAAGCAGTCTCTAAACAGGGTTTTGCGGACCTTAATCGATGATGGGCTGGTGGAAAGCCGCGTTGGCACAGTGGACAAACGTGAACGCCACCTATTTCTGACAGAGAAGGGACAGGCGCTGGAAACCACTCTGTCCGATGCGCAGCGTGCCAGGATGCGCGCTGCTTACAAGGATGCCGGTCCCGAAGCCGTGGCCGGATTTCGCAAAGTGCTTGAAGCAATGATGGATGCTGATATGCGTCATGCCTATACGAAACTTCGGGATACGACCTCATGAGCGATATGGACGCCCATCTGCTGATTGTTGACGACGACGAGCGCATTCGCGATCTGCTGAAGAAATTCCTGATGCGAAACGGGTTTTTGGTCACGGCGGCTCGGGATGCGGCCCATGCGCGGCGGGTCCTGTCCGGTCTGGATTTCGACATGATCATCTTGGACGTGATGATGCCCGGAGAAGATGGTGTCAGCCTGACAAAATCGCTGCGAGAGACACATAGCACCCCCATCCTGCTTCTGACTGCCAAAGGGGAAACCGAACACCGGATTGCGGGGCTTGAGGCCGGGGCGGATGACTATCTGGCGAAGCCGTTCGAGCCAAAGGAACTGCTGCTGCGGATCAACGCCATTCTGCGCCGGATGCCAGAAACACCTGCCGAGGAAACGGCGGCAAAGATCCTCAACCTTGGCCCGATCCGATATGACATCGAGCGGGGCGAGATGTGGCAGGGTGAAGAGCCGGTACGTCTGACTGCAACGGAAAGCCAGTTGATGAAGATCTTCTCGGCCCAGCCCGGCGAGCCGATCAGCCGTGCGAAGCTGGTCGAGGATTTGGGGCGCGACAAGGGTCAGGCGCAGGAACGCGCGGTGGACGTACAGATCACGCGCTTGCGGCGCAAGATCGAGCAGGATCCGAAACAGCCCAGGTATCTGCAAACCGTCCGCGGTGCGGGCTATATGCTGGCACCGGATTAAGCCTGCCGCTGCGCGGCGGTTTTGTGCCTTCGGCGAAGGTATTTTTAGCCAGATGAACAGGGGACCCCGATGACAACTGCCCTTTTGACCCATGCCGATTGTCTGGGCCATGTGACACCTGACGGTCACCCCGAACGGGTGGCGCGGCTGGAACACATCCTGCACGCCTTGGAAGGGTTGGACCTTAAGCGGGTAACAGCGCCATTGGCGGCAGATGACGATCTGCTGCGGGTGCATCCGGAAGGTTACATTCGCGATATTCGATCCACGCGCCCGTCTGAGGGGTTTGCGCAGATTGACGGGGATACGTTCATGTCGCCGGGCTCGGTGGACGCCGCCTATCGTGCTGCGGGTGCTGTTGTCCGGGCCGTTGATCTGGTGCTGAGCGGAGATGTGTCGAACGCGTTCTGCGCCATTCGCCCGCCGGGCCACCATGCTGAAACAGACACTGCAATGGGGTTTTGCCTCTTCGGCAATGCAGCGCTGGCCGCGAAACATGCGCTGGACCACCACGGGCTGAACCGTGTCGCCGTTGTCGATTTCGATGTCCATCACGGCAATGGAACACAGGACCTGCTGTGGGATGAAGCGCGCGCGTTGGTGATCACCAGCCAGCAGATGCCCCTTTGGCCCGGATCGGGTCGCCCGGATGAGACGGGGGTTCACGACACGGTTCTGAATATTCCACTGGCTCCGGGCAGCGGTGGGGCCGAGATGCGCGCCGCGTACGAGTCCCAGGCGTTTCCGCGCTTGCGAGCGTTCAACCCCGATCTGATTATCATTTCCGCAGGGTTTGACGCCCATCAGGACGACCCGCTGGCCAATCTGAACTGGTCCACCGGCGACTTCGCGTGGATCACAGCCGAGCTGTGCAAGATCGCTGACGAGGTTTGTGACGGTCGTATCGTCTCGACTCTGGAAGGCGGGTATGATCTGAACGCATTGGCCGCGGCCACACGCGCCCATGTGGAAGAATTGATGAAGGCAGCACGATGACCGATACCCCAGTTGAGCAGATGACATTCGAGCAGGCCATGAAAGAGCTTGAGGCCGTTGTGGGCCAGCTTGAACGCGGCGATGTGGCGTTGGATCAGTCGATCGCGCTGTATGAACGCGGTGCGGCCCTGAAGAAACGGTGCGAGGACGAGTTGAAGCGGGCTGAAGAGAAAGTGGCCGCCATCACTCTGGATGCCACGGGGCAGCCCACCGGGACCACGCCTGTCGACGGTCAGTAAATGTTTCGCGAAAGACTGGCGCAGGATGCAGCGCGCATTCAGGCTCACTTTGACCTGATTCTGGGCGCGCTGGACGATATCGACGTCACGCGGGCCATGGCCTATGCAACGCAAGGCGGAAAACGGTTGCGCGGTTTTTTGGTGCAGGAAAGCGCGCGCTTGCATGATGTGGATGTGGGCAGTTCGATCTGGCCCGCAACGGGGATCGAAGCGCTACACGCTTATTCTTTGGTCCATGATGACCTGCCCTGCATGGATGATGATGATCTGCGTCGGGGGAGGCCCACTGTTCACGTGAAATGGAACGAAGGAACCGGGGTGTTGGCCGGCGATGCGTTGCAGACCCTGGCGTTTGAGCTGTGCACTCGACCCGAAGTCGGCGATGCGCAAATTCGTGCAGAATTGGCTCTGACTCTGGCCCAAGCCAGCGGGGCGCAAGGCATGGTTCTGGGTCAGGCGCTGGATATCGCAGCCGAAACAGCGGCTACACCTTTGACACTGGAACAAATCACCCATCTGCAGGCAGGCAAGACAGGTGCGTTGATCGAATGGTCCGCCTGCGCAGGAGCGCGGTTGGCACAAGCCGATCCGACCCCTCTGCGTGATTATGCCCAAGCTCTTGGACTTGCCTTTCAGATTGCTGACGACATCTTGGATGTTGAAGGTGATGTCGAAAAGGCCGGAAAACGGCTGCAAAAGGACGCCGATGCAGGCAAAGCGACCTTTGTTTCGCTTTTGGGTCTTGAGGCGGCCAAATCCCGCGCGACAGAGCTGGTTGAAACGGCCTGTGCTGCGTTGGATGGGTACGGTGCGTCAGCAGAAACCTTGAAGGACGCCGCCCGCTTCGTTATTGCCCGGGACAGCTAAGCCAGGAACGCGCCATATGTCTGACCGACCCAATACGCCCTTGCTGGACCTTGTGAACCGCCCTGCGGATCTCAAGCAGTTTTCGGACGCGCAGTTGCATCAGCTGGCGCACGAATTGCGGGCCGAGACAATCTCGGCCGTGTCCGTGACGGGCGGGCACCTTGGGGCTGGTCTGGGCGTGGTCGAACTGACGACGGCGCTGCACGCAGTGTTCGATACGCCGCGCGACAAGATCATTTGGGACGTGGGCCATCAGTGCTATCCCCACAAAATCCTGACCGAGCGGCGCGATCGTATCCGCACTTTGCGGATGAAGGATGGGTTGAGTGGTTTTACGAAACGCAGCGAAAGCCCTTATGACCCGTTCGGCGCAGCACATTCCAGCACTTCGATCAGTGCAGCACTTGGTTTTGCCGTGGCGCGCGATCTGGGTGGCGTCACACCCGAAGGGCTGGGCGATGCGATTGCTGTGATCGGCGATGGCTCAATGTCTGCAGGCATGGCATTTGAAGCGATGAACAACGCAGGCCATCTGGGCAAGCGACTGATCGTCATTCTGAACGACAACGAGATGAGCATTGCGCCACCTGTGGGCGCCTTGTCCAATTATCTGTCCCGTATCTATGCGGAAGAGCCGTTCCATGACCTGAAAGCCGCTGCAAAAGGCGCGGTTTCGCTGCTGCCCGAGCCCTTCCGCGAAGGCGCCAAACGTGCCAAGGAAATGCTGAAAGGCATGGCCGTCGGCGGTACGCTGTTCGAAGAGCTTGGTTTTTCTTACCTAGGCCCCATCGACGGACATGATCTGGATCAGTTGCTGCCTGTGCTGCGGACCGTCAAGGCGCGGGCGACCGGTCCGATCCTGATCCATGTTCTGACCAAGAAAGGCAAAGGATACGCCCCGGCCGAGCAAGCCCGTGACAGGGGTCACGCAACGGCCAAATTTGATGTGGTGACGGGTGAGCAGAAAAAGGCACCCTCCAACGCGCCCTCTTACACGTCCGTCTTTGGCAAAACCTTGGTGGATGAAGCTGCGCGAGACGACAAGATCGTTGCCGTGACCGCCGCCATGCCAGACGGTACCGGTCTGAACCTGTTTGCCGAACGCTACCCGTCGCGCTGTTTCGATGTTGCGATTGCCGAGCAGCATGGCGTGACATTCTCGGCTGCACTGGCCGCCGGAGGGATGAAACCATTCTGCGCCATGTATTCGACCTTTCTTCAGCGCGGTTATGATCAGGTGGTGCACGATGTTGCGATTCAGCGTCTGCCCGTCCGCTTCGCCATTGACCGCGCAGGTCTGGTGGGTGCCGACGGAGCCACCCATGCCGGATCGTTCGATATTGCGTATTTGTCCAACCTACCGGGTATGGTCGTCATGGCAGCTGCCGACGAAGCCGAGCTGATGCATATGGTGGCCACCGCTGTTGCGCACAACGATGGGCCGATTGCGTTCCGCTACCCGCGTGGTGAAGGCGTTGGCGTCGACCTTCCAGAGCGCGGTGAAGTGCTTGAGATCGGCAAAGGCCGCGTGATCCAGAAAGGCGCGCGCGTGGCACTGCTTTCGTTCGGTACCCGATTGTCTGAGGTGCAGAAAGCCGCCGAATCCCTTGCGGGCAAGGGCATCACCCCAACCATCGCCGACGCCCGCTTTGCCAAACCTCTGGACCGCGACCTGATCCTGGATCTGGCCGCCAACCACGAGGCTCTGATCACCATCGAAGAAGGCGCGATTGGCGGCTTTGGCAGCCATGTCGCACAGCTTTTGGCGGAGGAAGGCGTTTTTGATCAAGGGCTGAAATACCGCTCGATGGTCTTGCCCGATACGTTCATCGATCAGGCCAGCCCAGCGGACATGTATGCCGTGGCCGGCATGAACGCCGAACAGATCGAAGCCAAGGTTCTGGACGTTTTGGGCGTTGCATCAATCGGGGAAAAGCGCGCTTGAGCTGCGCGCATTGGTCTGGTGACTTCCTCCGGCACAAGTGGGATGCGTGCTATGAGGATTGTGCCGATTGAAGTGTTCTTAGTGGAAGGAGTATCGGCGCTCCCGGTTCGTCGGTCGAAATTGTTTCACTGCAAATAAACAAACCTTAGCCGCTCCGTTGAACATAGGCGCTGAAAAAGCAGCTTAAACCTCTTCGTTGTCAGCAAAAAAATATGTCTGCCCCCGTTCAACTATCGGAGACGCCTTACCGTTAGATCACACCTCGTCGGGCGGCACGGCCCGCTGGTACAGATGCCACGTGGTGTGGCCAAGGATCGGCAGAGTAAAGATCAGGCCCAAAAATGCGGGAACCAGCGATATCAGCATGGTAAACGAGATGATTGCTGCCCACGTGAGCATGACCACAGGGCTTTCCCTGACAACGCGGACAGAGGTGAGCATCGCAGAAACGAAATTGGTTTCCCGGTCCAGCAACATCGGCATGGCGACAACGGTCACCGTGAACAGGGCTGCTGACAGAAACGCGCCGACGCAGGTGCCAATGGCCAAGAAGGTCCAACCTTGCGGCGTGAATAACACAGTATTCAAAAACCCGTCGAAATCGGAAAAGGATGCATTCTGAAGGATGATCGCCAACCAAAGCCGCACCTGATAAACCCACACCCAAAAAATGAACAAGGTCACAAAGGCCATCCAGCCCATTTCGCGCTTGCGTTGATCTGCCATGACCGTGAGGATTTCGGACCACCCGAAACTTTCCCCATTTTGCAAGCGGCGCGACATTTCATAAAGTCCGGCAGCGGCGAACGGCGCGACCAGCGGAAATCCTACAATTGCAGGAATGATCATCCAGATCTTGCCCAGCCAAACCAAGGCCCAAACCAACAGAAGCCCGAAAACCGCATAGAACAGGCCGAAAAAGCCGCTCATGACGGGGCGCGCCAGAAAATCGGAAAACCCGGCTTTTAGCGCGGCGGTGATGTCATCCGCTGTCACTTTGTTGACCGTGGGCATGGATTGCTGCGGTGTCAGGTCGTCTGGTGGTGTGGAACCTGCGGTCTTGGATGTCATGACACATTCCTCCCAAAGCATAGCGCCGCGCTGATCCGTTGACCGACAAACCCAGCGGTGAACAGATACCAATCCTCCTAAGACAAGCATGCCTTACACAAGGTATTGGGGCAAGGTCGGGATACGGTCGACACCCGCGTGCAGGCCGCCTGCGGACATAGGGAAATGGACCTTTTCACAAAGAACCTTAGGTCGACGTCTTTGCAACCGACGCTCCGCAAATTCGAAAGCGAATACGAAATCGATACGGGGTCTTTTGAGAAACACGAGAAGAGTGGTGCCTCAAGAGGGACTCGAACCCCCGACCTTGTCCTTACGAAGGACCTGCTCTACCAGCTGAGCTATTGAGGCAGTCTTTTGCAGCCGGAACTGGTTCTGTCCAGGTGCGATGGGTCATTTAAACCGTCACTCTGATGCCTGCAAGTCCAGATACACCCGCTTTTATCGTACCGCACCAAAGTGCTGATGGGAGGCAAGAGGAGGCCACCCATATGGTGGAAACTGCGTTCTGTGAATTTTTTGTAACGTCAGTCGGTTCAAATTGACTCACTGTTTTTATTTCAATATTTCATGAAATATGATAGAAAAGATTACCGATCAACTGGCTATTCTTGGCCACCCGCAGCGTATCACCGTGTTTCGCATGTTAATGCGACGGTTTCCTGACAGCGTGCCTGCTGGGGAACTGGCGTCTGAACTGGGGATCAAGCCCAGCACCATGTCAAATTATCTGAACGCGCTGCAACGATCGGGCCTTGTGACGCAAGAGCGCCTCGGAACATCCCTGCGCTATTCGATAGATATGGCTAACGTGCAGAAAATGTTTGATTTTCTGATTGTGGACTGCTGCCGTGGCCGACCTGATCTTTGTATGCCTTCAACCAAGGGAAGTGAGACGATGACTGACCGGAAGTTCAACGTGCTGTTCATTTGCGTGGGCAATTCCGCCCGCTCGATCTTTGCCGAATCTCTGTTGCGGGAAATTGGTGGTGACCGGTTCAATGTCTTTTCCGCCGGAACACAGCCTTTTTCCCAGTTGAACCCGTTTGCGGTTCAGGTCCTGCAAGACAAGGGCCACGATACGTCGGTTCTGCGGTCAAAAAATGTGTCCGAGTTTTCAGGGCCGGACGCGCCTGATCTGGATTTTGTTTTCACGGTCTGCAACCAGGCCGCAAACGAGGAATGCCCTGCTTGGGAAGGTCAACCGATCAGCGGTCACTGGGGCATGGTCGATCCTGTCAAGGCCGACGGCACAGACGCCGAAAAAAGCTTGGCTTTTCAAAACGCTTACGGCGCGCTGAAGCGCCGGATTCAAGCCTTTACATCGCTGCCGGTCGAAAGCCTCGATCGGATCGCATTGCAATCCGCTGTCGACGACATCGGGCGAACATCCTTTGAGGACATGAAATGACAACCTACGCACTAAACGGCCTTGGCCGGATGGGAAAGCTTGCGCTGAAGCCTTTGCTGGAACGGGGCGCAAAAATCGCGTGGATCAACGATGCTGTTGGTGATCCCGAAATGCATGCGCATCTGTTGGAATTCGACACCGTGCATGGGCGTTGGGATGCGGAATTCAGCCATGATGCCGATAGCATCACTGTGAACGGAACGCGTCTGCCGTTTATCGGCACCACAGACTTGGCTGCCCTGCCTTTGGATGGCGTCGATGTGGTGATCGATTGCACAGGCGTGTTCAAAACCGAGGCGAAGCTATCCCCTTACTTCGACGCTGGCGTGAAGAAAGTGGTGGTTTCCGCCCCGGTCAAGGACGGCCCGACGGCGAATATTGTCGTGGGTGTGAACGACGACACCTATGATCCTGCCGCCCATAAGATCGTGACCGCCGCATCCTGCACAACCAACTGCCTGGCACCGGTCGTCAAAGTCATTCACGAAAACCTTGGCATCCGCCATGGGTCGATGACGACGATCCACGATGTAACCAACACGCAAACCATCGTAGACCGGCCTGCCAAAGATCTGCGCCGCG
The DNA here is from genome assembly GCF_013110855.1 of Ruegeria sp. HKCCD4884. Classification (NCBI taxonomy): domain Bacteria; kingdom Pseudomonadati; phylum Pseudomonadota; class Alphaproteobacteria; order Rhodobacterales; family Roseobacteraceae; genus Ruegeria; species Ruegeria sp. HKCCD4884. The sequence continues at coordinate 179,843 of NZ_WVRJ01000009.1, read as the reverse complement.
CAAGGTCTGCCCTGAATTCACTGATCCCGACCACCACCGGCTCGGCCACAGCGATCACGCTGATCTATCCCGAGCTCAAAGGGCGTCTGAACGGTCATGCGGTGCGGGTGCCTTTGCTGAACGCATCGCTGACCGACTGCGTATTCGAAGTCGAGCGGGAAACGACGGCCGAAGAAGTCAACGCCTTCTTCAAAGCAGCCGCCGAAGGTGAGTTGAAGGGTATTCTGGGTCACGAGACGCGCCCGTTGGTTTCGACCGACTACACCAATGATGAACGATCATCGATTGTGGATGCGCCCTCGACAATGGTGGTGAACGGGACGCAGGTGAAGATCTACGCCTGGTATGACAACGAAATGGGCTATGCACATCGCCTGGTGGATGTGGCCTTGATGGTTGGGGCATCACTGTGACCCAACGGCCCGAAGGCATGTCGGCCTATATCGCGGTCACGGCGGCCTATTGGGCCTTTATGCTGACCGACGGGGCGCTCAGGATGTTGGTGCTGTTGCACTTTCATACCTTGGGCTTCTCGCCGGTACAGTTGGCTTACCTGTTTGTTCTTTATGAGATCGCTGGGATTGTGACCAACCTGTCCGCAGGCTGGATTGCCGCTCGGTTCGGATTGACCTCAACCCTTTACGCCGGGCTGGGCCTGCAAGTGGTGGCGCTGCTCGCCATGACGCAGCTTGATCCGAACTGGACCGTCGCCGCTTCGGTCTCCTTCGTGATGGTGGTGCAAGGGGCAAGCGGGGTGGCCAAGGATCTGGCCAAAATGTCCTCGAAATCCTCGGTGAAACTACTGGCACCGGCTGAGGGTGGAGGCTTGTTTCGTTGGGTGGCCGTTCTTACCGGGTCAAAGAACGCGGTAAAGGGCCTGGGATTTCTGCTGGGCGCGGCGATGTTGGCGACGCTTGGATTCATGACCGCAATCATTGTGATGGCGGCGATCTTGGCGCTGATCCTGTTGGCGGTCTTCCTTTTCATGCCACCGGGTCTGCCCAAAGGGCGCAAGGGCGCGAAATTCTCAGAAGTGTTTTCGAAATCCGCCAACGTCAACTGGCTGTCCGCCGCCCGCGTCTTTCTGTTTGGCGCGCGGGATGTCTGGTTTGTGGTTGGAATTCCGATCTATTTCTACGCTGTCCTGTCTGACGGCACAGAAGACGGCAATCGGGCCGCGTTTTTCATGATCGGCACTTTCATGGCCCTGTGGATCATTCTGTATGGCACCGTGCAGGCCAACGCGCCAAGGATATTGCGCGCCGCTGACCGCAGCGAAGGCGATCTGATAGGTGCCGCACGCAGTTGGGCCATTGCGCTCTTTTTTGTTCCTGCAGCTCTAACCTTGGCAGTTTTGTTGTCAGATGGGCCTGAGGTCTGGTTAACCGCGACGCTTGTGATCGGCCTTCTGGTTTTTGGTGCGATCTTCGCGGTCAACTCGTCACTGCATTCCTATCTGATTCTGGCTTTCACCAGATCCGAGCGTGTGACGATGGATGTGGGGTTTTACTATATGGCCAATGCTACAGGCCGTCTGGTCGGCACCGTTTTGTCCGGTCTGACCTACCAGATCGGGGGGTTGGTCTTGGTGCTGGGCACGGCTGCCGTGATGGTTGCCCTGGCCGCGCTGACCTCGGGCAAGCTCACGGATCAGACGTCCGAAGCTCTGTCCTGAGCCTTCTGCTGCCACAGACCTGACATTACTTGGACCGGCACGGCAGTCGAAGCCATCAGCGCAGCGGTGGCGCTGAGGACGGTATCTTCCGAAATCTATCTGGTTCGGCGCAAGCCCGACGACATGAAAGTTAAAAGACACGGGCTACAATCGGTCCGTCTGCTTTTCGAAGAGATTCCGCTTTAACCGTTCAGCGCAGCCCGAAAGGCACGCGGGGTTTGTCCGGTGACTTGCTTGAAGCTGCGGGTGAAATGCGCCTGATCCGAAAACCCGCAAGCCAGCGCAATGTCCCCGAAGGGACGGCCGGGATCCTCGATCATCTTCATCGCCTGCTCGATCCGGAACGACATAACATACTGCATAGGCGTTGACCCAAGCGTTTCCTTAAAGACCCGGGCAAAATGCGACGTGCTCATTCCTGCCTCAGACGCCAGTTGGTCAACGGTGATCGTGCGATCCAGGCGCTTTTGCACATAAGCCAGAACGCGTTGATAGTGCTGGGATGTGAACCGCGACGACAGTTCAACATCTTCAGCGCGGCGTTTTCCGTATTTCTGCAAAAGTTTTACCAGAAACACCCGGCTCATGGCCTCGAACATAACCGCCGAGGACATGTCATCCGTCTCCAGCGCATCCCGCAACAGAACACCTGCAACGCAAAGGTCAGGGTCGGAAAATTGCGGAAGATCCCGAAACTGCTGCGGATCAAGAAGCATCCCAAGCTCAGATTGCGCAAAACGGTCCACCTTGGCCGGGTCCAGTGTGACAACTATGACATCCGACGGCCCGAACCACCGCCAGCCTGACCGCACGCCTGCGGGCGTAACAATGACCTCATCTTTGCAAAAGGTGAAATCCCGCAGCGTGCCATCACGCCAGTTCTGCACGCGGTGGGGGCTGTCCTGCAAGTTCAACAACACATGATGTTCCGCAAACACTTCTTCGGGCATCTGGTCCGGCTCTGCCTGAAAGTATCGCACAGACATCAGCGCCGCTGCTGAAGGACGATCCATAGCGTCACTGTTGAGCAGCGGTTCAGACGGGTAAATATCTGCGTATCTCAGCGGCACTTTTGTGTTCCCAAAGCAAGCTTGCGCAATTTACGCAGCTATCCGCCGTGCAGACAACGCATTTGATGCACCCACAAAGCCCGGAGGCGTCGCGTTCCGTCACGCGCCAATATCCGGAAGACTTGAAGAAAATGGCGACCCCGGCAGGATTCGAACCTGCAACCTGCCCCTTAGGAGGGGGCTGCTCTATCCAGTTGAGCCACGGGGCCGTGTGTGGCCTTCTGTAACCGGGATTTTCCGGGTTGTCATCGGCTTTGCACAATTGTTGTACACGCAGACCTGTTCACGCTACCATCGGGCAAAACAACAACACAGGTGCCTCCCGTGAACAGTGAATCCAAACGCCCGCTTACCCTTCGCGATGTGTCCGAGGCTTCTGGAGTATCCGAGATGACGGTAAGCCGGGTGCTTCGGAACCGGGGGGACGTGTCAGACGCCACCCGCACCCGCGTTCTGGCCGCCGCAAAAGAGCTTGGCTATGTGCCCAACAAGATCGCGGGTGCTCTGGCGTCCAGCCGGGTCAATCTGGTCGCGGTCATTATCCCGTCGCTGTCGAACATGGTTTTTCCTGAGGTTCTGACAGGTATCAATCAGGTGCTGGAAGACACCGAATTGCAGCCTGTTGTGGGCGTGACCGACTACCTGCCCGAAAAAGAAGAAAAGGTGCTGTACGAGATGCTCTCGTGGCGGCCTTCCGGCGTGATCATTGCAGGGCTGGAACATACTGAAGCCGCACGCGCCATGCTGGATTCAGCGGGCATTCCTGTTGTCGAGATCATGGATACCGACGGCAAGCCAGTGGATGCGATGGTCGGCATCTCCCACCGTCGCGCCGGGCGCGAGATGGCGCAGGCGATCCTCAAGGCCGGGTATCAGCATATCGGCTTCATGGGCACCAAGATGCCTCTGGATCACCGCGCCCGGAAGCGATTCGAAGGCTTCACCGAGGTATTGGGGAAGCACGGGATCGAAATCGAAGACCGCGAGTTTTATTCCGGCGGGTCGGCCCTTGCGAAGGGGCGCGAGATGACACAGGCGATGCTGGAACGTTCTCCCGATCTGGATTTTCTGTATTACTCCAATGACATGATCGGTGCGGGTGGCTTGTTGTACCTGCTGGAGCAAGGCATCGACATCCCAGGACAGATCGGTTTGGCCGGATTTAACAATGTCGAGTTGTTGCAGGGATTGCCGCGTAAGCTTGCAACGATGGATGCCTGCCGGCTTGAGATTGGTCGTCACGCCGCCCAAATCATCGCCGAACGCCTGAAAGACCCCGATTCTGAGATTGAAACACGCGCGACACTGACCCCCAAGATCAGCTTTGGCGACACCCTCAAACGGCGATGACGGCACCCCTCAAACGGCTCGATAACCGAACGGCTCGGGCCGTTTTCATGGATCGCCACGCACTGGCAGAACAGCCATCGGGAGAGGCCAAGGGCGGTGCGCTTCTGGATCTGATCCAGCGGCTAGGCTTTGTGCAGCTTGACAGTATCAATACGGTTGCGCGCGCCCATGATCTGATCCTTTTCTCGCGCAGACCCAGCTATCGTGGTGCGCACCTGAAAAGGCTCTATGAAAGGGAAAAAGAGCTGTTCGAACACTGGACGCATGATGCGGCCGTGATCCCGATGGAGTTCTACCCCCACTGGCATCTACGTTTTCAGCGCGACGCAGATTTGCTGAAGGCACGGTGGAAGAACTGGCGACGGGATGGGTTCGAACAGCAGTTTGAAAAGGTGTTAAAGCACATCCGTGACCATGGGCCGGTGTCTTCCTCGGACGTGGGCAAGGACGAAAAGAAAGGCTCGGGCGGTTGGTGGGATTGGCATCCGTCAAAAACCGCCTTGGAGTTTTTGTGGCGGTCTGGCGCGCTTACAGTTGTTGGCCGCGAGGGGTTTCAGAAACGCTATGACCTGACAGAGCGGGTTATTGAAACCCAGCTTTGTCCGGGAAACATGCATTGCGATGCAGAAGCAACTGTGGATTGGCTGTGCAACGCGGCACTTGACCGGCTTGGATTTGCGACATCAGGCGAGTTGGCTGCATTCTGGGACACGGTCAGCGCAGCAGAAGCCAAAAGCTGGTGCGCAAGGGCGCTGACCAAAGGCGATATAGAAGAGATCGAGATCACCTGCGCTGATGGGCGGCACCGTAAGGTCTTTGCCCGCCCAAACCTGACGGACCAGAGTTTGGACCTGCCCCAGCCAACCGGGCGCATCCGCGTGCTCAGCCCGTTTGACCCAATGCTGCGTGACCGCAATCGCGCAGAACGGTTGTTTGGCTTTCACTATCGGATCGAGGTCTTCGTGCCGGAACCCAAGCGCAGCTATGGTTACTACGTGTTTCCACTGCTGGAAGGTAACCGTTTAGTTGGCCGGATTGACATGAAAGCGCATCGCGATTGCGACATGTTGCACGTCAAAGCCCTATGGCCCGAGCGCGGATTACGCTGGTCCGACGCCCGTACCCGACGCCTGAACGCCGAACTGGACCGGGTACGCCGGTTGGCGGGTGTGACGCATGTCGAGTTTGCCAACAACTGGCTAAAAGACCCTAAATAGGGTCTATTCTGCATCCGTCAGGGTCAATTCGATCGGCGCGAGCCCGTCGATCTCACCGTTCAGTACATCCCCTGCCACAACCGGTCCAACACCGGCCGGCGTGCCCGTCAAGATCAGATCGCCGGGGCGCAGGTGATAAAAGCCAGACAGATGGCAGATGATTTCATCAATCTTCCAAATCAGTTCCTCAAGTGTCGCATCCTGACGTATCTCAGCATTCACACGAAGCCGGATGTGCTTGTCCGCGTCCGGAGACCAATCTTCGGCCAGTGTTAGAGGAGCAAATACAGCGCCGTTTTCGACATCTTTGCCCAGATCCCAGGGGCGCTGCTTGTTCCGCTCTCGTATCTGCAGGTCACGCCGGGTCATATCGAGGGCGCAGCCATAAGCGTATACAGCGTTCCAAGCTTGCGAACTGTTCGCGCGGAACACCGGTTTCCCGATGGCCAACGCCAGTTCCATTTCGTGGTGATAATTCTCGGTGCCCGCGGGGTACGCCACCTTTGCCCCGGACAAAACTGCGTTTGCGGTTGACTTGGTGAAGTAAAACGGCGCTTCGCGATCGACCTCGTTTCCCATTTCAGCCGCGTGGGCAGCATAATTTCGACCAACGCAGAATATGCGCCCAACGGGATACGCGGCCGTTTTGCCAATAACAGGAATTTTGACCGGGTCAGGAAGAGAAAAAAGGCTGTTTGACATGGTGCTCTCTGACAATTGCGTTGTTTCATCTTACGAGCGTCGGGCCGGTCAACAATACAGAAAAACACGCCGGAACTCGCCAAGGCTATTGCGATGTTTCAGCGCGAAGTCGCTCAATTCAGGTGGCCAACACAATGCCCGTTTCCAAGCCAGTTCACTTCCGCCTTTATGGCATCGTCTGGGGAAGAACACATACGACTTGGCTCAGGCATAAGTTGAACTATCTCCTAACTTGAAAGTTGTGAAGCCGACCTAACGAACGCCCGAAGTCCAAACTTGCTTCTATGGCGAACCGACCTGCCTGGGCACCATTTCGGAACCACTTATCAGTCGGCATTTGGCAACACTTATTTCGGAGAGCAAAGGCATACACCCACCCCTTGGGAAAAATGCCTTGATTAGAGCCTTTCTTGGCTCGGCACACACTCCGAAGCGCAGGCCGGACCGTCAGGCTACACGTGACGCAACCGGCCTCGGGCCAGGCACATAATATCCAGTCCGAGTCTGGCCGCCCCGTCGGAGAACCCCCCCTACATTCTCCGGCGGGGTCCCTGACAAAGTTCCTTAGAGTAGACCTTGGTCAGGGGTCGAGATCCTTCAAGTCGTTCAGAAGGTCGAGCAAAAGCTCATGCTTTTCAGCCCCAAGCTGAGATCGAATGCGTTCCGCCTGTGCGATACTTACAGAGAGATTGGCGCGAATGACCTGAACGCCGCTTGCGCTGATTTTAACAATCTGTCGACGGCGATCTGCGGGATGGGACCGCCTTGAGATCAATCCGCGCTGCTCAAGTTTCTGCAAAATCCGCGTGAGGCTGGGCAACAAAAGGCAAGCGCGGTCAGCCAGATGCGTTGGTTCCTGCGGACCCTCTTCGTTTAAGACACGCAACACACGCCATTGCTGTTCGGTGACACCAGCGTCAGCCAGCATGGCACGGATGGGTCCCATAACCTTTTCCCGCGCCCGCAAAAGCGCAATGGGCAAAGATCGCGACGTCAGAGGCAGATCTTCGGTCATGTTAAAATTATCGCCGAATTTCAGCTTTTTCGCAAGCAAACCGCACGTTCCCGTGAATACGCCGAACCCAGTCACGACAACAAACGGACCTGTCAAAATCAACAACGCCCCTGACAGTTTCACATTCTCGCTGGACAATTCGAAACCATCAGAGAAGATGCACAAGGGGCCCAACCGGAGTCCTTTGAAAACCTTGGATATGTGACAAAGAGAGACCCAATGGCTGCCCCCGAAAACGCGTTTAAAAAGGCTCTAAATCAGGGAAAACCCCAGATCGGATGCTGGATGAGTTTTGCCGAACCTGTCACAGCTGAGATCATGGGGACCGCAGGCTTCGATTGGTTGGTGATTGACGGAGAGCACGCTCCAAATGACATCCGCTCGATACGGGATCAGCTGATGGCATTGGCGGCCAGCCCGTCACATCCAGTGGTCCGCATTCCAATCGGCGAGACGTGGTTGATCAAGATGGTTCTGGATGCCGGGGCGCAGACCGTTTTGGTGCCGATCGTCGAAAGCGCCGAACAGGCCCGTGAACTGGTTCGTGCGTGTCGCTATCCTCCAACCGGTATACGCGGCGTAGGCGCGATGGCGTCACGCGCGACGATGTACGGATCTGTTTCGGACTATATCCAGACGGCAGACCAAGAGATCTGTTTGTTGCTGCAGGTTGAAACCCGCGCCGGATTGGCCGCATTGGATGACATTCTGCAAGTTGACGGCGTGGATGGTGTGTTCATCGGCCCCGCCGACCTGTCCACCGACATGGGGTATCAGGGCAACAGCGCTGCGCCCGAGATGCGCAAAGTCATCAGTGATGCTTTGGCGCAGATCAAGGCCGCCGGCAAAGCACCGGGCATCCTTGCAACCAATGACGAAGCACGGCAAGCCTATAAAGATATGGGGGCACAGTTCCTGGCCGTTGGCATTGACGTGATGCTGCTGGCGCAGGCGGCCCGTTCACTGTCGGAGCAGTGGAAGGAAAAGTGAGCTGTCAGGCACGCATGGCTGCAGCGGCCCGAGCGTACCCACCGGACGCGCCATCAACAAAATGCATGTGGTCGTCGCGCGTGGCCGAGGGCACAATGCATGTCATCATCGCTTCGTCTTGTGCGTGCAGCCCATACTTGATCTTGCCACGCGCCCGCGCCTCTTCCAGCATCTGTTCGATACGCTTCAGCGTGGACGGGTCGCAATCCAGCGTCATTTTCAAACCGTCGTCAAACTTGCGAAAGTCCGCATTGCTACTGACCATGTGCTTGTAGTGGTCCGGCTCGAACTGGCCCATGCGTTTTCCCGATTTAAACAAGATCGCAATAAGCAAATTCTGAAACAGCAAAACGATTTTTTGCAGCATAATATTTCGTCCGTTGCGCGACACATGGGCATCAATCTCTAAGCCTGGCGGCGGCCATTTCATGGGCGGGCCGTTCTCGGGCACAGGATGACCCGCGCGCTCCAGTTGCTCCGACATGGACAGCACAGATTGGGCAAGATCGGCAAAGTCACGTTCTGTGGCCGACGCCGTGGGCTCCACAACCAGCGAGACGATCTGACCATGCCGTGCCATACTGTTGGACCACCTGCAGGACAGGCCAGTCAAATCCGGCTGTACCCCCGGCTCGGCACGCTCAACCATATTGCGGCCTGCTTTCATCTCAGCCTCGGCCCAGGCCAGACCGCCACCTGAAAACATTGCGTAATCTACACCGGTTGATGGCGCATAGCGGGCAACACGCAAGTCTCGGTCGGCGGCTCGGATATCTGCCACCGATACCAATGCTGCGCGCAGCGGCATGGAAAACTCTTCCTCCGCCCAGCGTCGCAACGCGGCCAAAGCATTGCGTGCCGCGTCGACCTGACTGGGTGGCACGGCGAAACCAGCGCCGTCACCACCAAAGACATAAGGAAACAGCTTGCCGCCCATGGCGTTGATCATCGCTGAAATCACGGCGGCCCCGACCGTGTTAACCGTTTTGTACCGGCCCCGCGCGATTTCACCGGTTGAATCGACGATATCTGCAACACCCAATACCCAATCGTCCGGTACAGCCGAAAACCGTGCCGGATCCGCAACTAAGGTAAAATCCCGCAATAGGGGAAGGTTTTCATAAAACTCAGAATGGAGGTCTTTCATGGTCCCCCTCAAATCAATGTTGAGCAAAAACTAGGTGGACGTTGGTCCAAGTCCCGTACCTGAAACATACTACACACGCTTGTGCGTTGCGTCATGGCATGCCAAGCCTTTGCCTAAAGTGCGCAAAAAGGGGCAGGTTATGCAGGCAGGTTTGGTGGTTTTATGCCTGGGCTATGTGCTCAGCCAATTTTTCCGCGCGTTTCTGGCTGTTCTCAGCCTCGATCTGGAACGGGACATCGGCGCAACGCCTGAAGATCTGGCATTTGCCTCGGGCCTTTGGTTTCTGATTTTTGCCGCGATGCAAATCCCGGTCGGCTGGGCGCTGGATCGGGTTGGCCCACGGCTGACCGCAGCGGCACTGCTGTTGATTGGTGGCGCAGGAGGTGCCGGAGTTTTTGCGGCTGCTTCATCGCCACTGCACATCAGCATTGCCATGGGGCTGATCGGAGTTGGGTGCTCTCCTGTTCTTATGGCCTCATATTTCATCTTCGCACGTGAATACCCTCCTGCTCGGTTTGCCACTCTGGCTGCTGTGATGCTGGGGGTGGGGTCGGTCGGTAATCTTGTAGCATCATACCCGACGGCCCTTGCTGTAGAGTGGATGGGGTGGCGTGCCACAATGGTGGGTCTGGCCGGTATGTCCGCTGCTATTGCGGTTGGTATTTGGCTGACCGTACACGACCCAGAGAAGGCGGAAACGGATCACAAGGGGTCTTTGCTGGACCTGTTGAAAGAACCCACGCTTTGGCTGATCCTGCCGCTGATGTTGGTCGCATACGCACCCTCTGCCGCTTTGCGTGGTCTTTGGGCCGGGCCATATCTGAACGATGTCTTCGGTTTAAGCACAACGCAAATCGGCACCGCGACCCTGATCATGGGGGCCGCAATGATTGCTGGTACATTTGTCTACGGGCCGTTGGATCGCGTATTTGGCACTCGAAAATGGGTAATTTTTGCAGGCAATGCGCTGGGGGCAGTGGCGCTGACCTTGCTGTGCCTGTGGATTGACAACGCAATCTGGCTGTCTGTGCTGCTGCTGGCCGTCATCGGCTTTGCCGGGGCCAGCTTTCCGGTCATCATGGCCCATGGGCGGGCTTTCGTTCCGCCGCATCTGGTCGGCCGCGGCGTAACTCTTCTGAACTTGTTCGGGATCGGCGGTGTGGGCGTCGCCCAGTTCGTCACCGGCCGGATTCATGCAGCCACCGTTCAGACTGGGTCAACTGCGCCTTACACCGCGATATTCGGGTTTTTTGCCATATCGCTTGCCATTGGTTGCGTGATCTATCTATTCAGCCGGGATAGTGTCGACTGAAGCAGCCATCAGGAGAGCCCGGTGAAAGACCCCGTCGTCATAGCCCCAAATCTGAAACGCAGGCTTTCGGGCGTGACCGCAACCATCGCAAGGCTGGTTCCGCTGCAGGCACACTCCATCAAAATCGCCGCCACGGGCCCGGGCCTGCCCGCCGACATCCCGCATATCCCGCTGGGTCGCCTGCCCTTTCTGTCACGCCGTCCAACACGCGTTTGGCACGCCCGCCGCAACACCGAGATGCTTCTGGGCCTGATCCTGCGGAACGTATTCCGCCTGAAACTCAAACTGCTGTTCACCAGCGCATCCCAACGCCCCCACACGGGATATACCAAATGGCTGATCGGCAAGATGGACGCGATTGTAGCGACATCGCAAAAAACCGCCGGGTATCTTGAACGCGACGCACAGGTTGTCATGCATGGCATCAACCTTGAGGACTTTACGCCCCCACAGGACAAGGCCGCCGTTCGGACGAAACTGGGGCTGCCGGACGGGCTGCTGTTGGGATGCTACGGCCGCATCCGGCACCAAAAAGGTACAGATGCCTTTGTCGACGCGATGATCGATCTGTGTGGGCGGTTCGACGACGTGTCGGGCATCGTTATGGGCCGGGCCACCGAAAAGCACACCGCATTTCTAGCCGAGCTGAAAGACAAGGTTGCAAAAGCGGGCTTGTCTGATCGCATCCTGTTCATGCCTGAGGTCACGGTAGATCAGATTGCCGAATGGTATCAGGTTCTGGACCTGTTCATCGCGCCGCAGCGGTGGGAGGGGTTCGGGCTTACCCCCCTTGAAGCCATGGCCTGCGGCGTACCGGTTGTGGCCACCGATGTTGGCGCGTTTTCCGAGATCGTGACCGACCCCTCGCTGGGCCGGGTCGTAGCCCCCGACGACATTCCAGCGCTGGCCGATGCAGCGGCGGAGATGCTGGAAAACCGTGATTCCCTGTCGAAGGCCAGTCAGGCCGCCCGCGCCCATATCGAACAGAATTTCGATATTCACGGTGAAGCAGAGACGTTGGTTGCGCTCTACCAGCGACTTCTGAACGCCTGATGCGCTTCAATTCGACGTCAAACGTTCGATTCCACACCAAAAGCCCTTTTTTCTTCGCCGCAACGCAGCTATGAACGCGCGTCCTTAACTTTGGAGACATGAAATGGGCTATCGCGTCGTTGTCGCCGGCGCCACGGGTAACGTGGGCCGCGAAATGCTGAACATCCTGGCGGAACGCCAGTTCCCGGTCGATGAACTTGCCGCTCTGGCAAGCCGTCGTTCCTTGGGCACAGAGGTGAGCTTTGGCGACAAGACACTGACGACCCAGGACATCGACACGTTCGACTTCACCGGCTGGGACATGGCGCTGTTCGCCATCGGCTCGGACGCGACCAAGGCCTATGCCCCCAAGGCTGCGGCTGCGGGCTGCGTGGTGATCGATAACTCGTCGCTTTATCGCTATGACCCGGACATTCCGCTGATCGTACCGGAATGTAACCCCGAGGCGATCCACGACTATAAAAACAAGAACATCATTGCCAACCCCAACTGCTCGACCGCGCAGATGGTTGTCGCGCTGAAACCGCTGCATGACCGCGCCAAAATCAAGCGCGTGGTTGTCTCGACCTATCAGTCGGTGTCGGGCGCCGGTAAAGAAGGCATGGATGAGCTTTGGGATCAGACCAAAGCCATCTACAACCCAACCACCGAGGTTGAGCCGAAGAAGTTCCAGAAGCAGATCGCGTTCAACGTCATCCCCCAAATCGACGTCTTCATGGAAGACGGCTCGACCAAGGAAGAGTGGAAGATGGTGGTCGAGACCAAGAAGATCGTCGATCCCTCGATCAAAGTCACAGCCACCTGTGTCCGCGTTCCGGTCTTTGTCGGCCATTCCGAGGCCGTAAATATCGAGTTCGAAGAATTCCTGGACGAAGACGAAGCCCGCGACATCCTGCGCGAGGCACCGGGCATCATGGTGATCGACAAGCGCGAGGCCGGTGGCTACGTCTCGCCCATCGAATGCGCGGGCGACTTCGCCACATTCATTAGCCGTATCCGTCAGGATTCGACCGTGGAAAACGGCATCAACCTGTGGTGTGTCTCGGACAACCTGCGTAAGGGTGCCGCCCTGAACGCTGTCCAGATCGCTGAACTGCTGGGCCGTGAGGTTCTGAAAAAGGGTTGACGGTTCAATCCTGTCAAAGACCAAAAAAAACCCGCTGTTTGATCAGCGGGTTTTTGTTTCTGTAAGCCCAGATTGCAAACCGAAACTGGCTTTAGCTGCGCCTACGTTTTTTGTGGCAAGCTATTTAGGCCACTAGGCGGACATTCACCGGACTTGCGGTTCATAGTGCGACGGATGGCAGCGATGCGGACCAAACGGCCGTGGACAGCAAAGCAGCGAATGACCGCATTGATGCCGCGCACCACTTTTTTGATGCGCGGCTTGCGATATCACTCGCTTCGAACAATGTCCGAGTAAGCGCCATTCAGGTTGAGCGTGATTGTAACTGGATCATCGTCCCTATTGCGCCAGAACCAGCCGTGATCACCGGCGAAGGGGGTTTCAAAACTGCCCTCGCCTTCCGTTTGACCACGCCCTTTCTCGTAGGTCACGTTTTGGTCGCCCGCATGTGCATGGAGATCGAAGTTGATCCGACCACCATCTGCCACCCACGCGTAGAAAAGTGTCGCCCCCTCTTCCATGGTTGCCTTGATCTCGGTGAACTCACCCGGTTCAAGCGTGAATGTGATTGTGTCCCGCCACGCTTCTTGAGCGTGCGCTGTTCCAACAAACAGACCAAAGATGTCGCCTAGCAGGCTGGACGACTGGTCAGGCCCATGAAGCTGTTGGTCTTGTTCGGCTTCATCCGCCAGTTCCTGCTTGATTTCACCCATCTCAGTCAGGCCAAGCACGCGGCCTGCACCCGTTGGATCGATCCCGTATTCCGCAGGCAGCACAACAGCGACCAGTATTGCCACGGCGCTAACAGCCGCGATGATGGTGGACCGAAGGAGTTGGGCTGAGCTTGGCAACTCTTCGAGGCTCGGTTTTTTTGCATTAAACATCTGTGCTGTTCCTTATGCGGCCACGAAGTAGCCAGTGAGTTGGTACCCCATCAGCACAAAGCCGATGGTCATCATGACGACATTGACGGTGTAGGCTTGTTCGAAGAACTTGGCGCTCTTTCGCCAGTACCCCATGACGATGAGGATGGCTGCGAGTGCCAGCAGTTGACCGATCTCAACGCCAACATTGAACGCTAGAAGGTTGGGCAGAAGCCCGTCAGGTGCGATCTGATAGTCCAATATCTTCGTGGCCAAGCCAGTGCCGTGAAACAGGCCAAAGATGAAAGTCGCCGCCTTGGTATTAGGCTGGAAACCGAACCACCGCTGATAGGCCCCGAGGTTGTCGAGCGCCTTGTAGACTACCGACAGCCCGATGATGGCATCGACAATGTATGAACTGATGCCCCAGCCAAACCAGACGCCTGCAAGCATCGTGATGGAATGCCCCACGGCAAAGAGGCTCACGTAGACTGCAACGTCTTTCGACCGATGGAGGAAGAAGACGACGCCGAGGAGGAACAGGATATGGTCGTAGCCCGTCACCATGTGTTTGGCCCCGAGATACATGAAGGGGATGATGTGCACGCCCCAGATTTCTTGGATGTAGCCAGCATCGCCGGGCGTAACATCATGCGCCAATGCTGCGCTTGTCGATAGCAACAACATGGATAGGACGAAGAACGCGAGACGCTTAGAACTGCGCCTAACGCCTTCAATGAAGGTTCTCATGGATTAACTCCGCATAGTAGTTGGATTGATCAGTGGTGCGCGAGAGCCGCGCAGAGCCGATCAAGCGCGCGGAGGTCGGTCTATTCGGAACTGACGGGTGGGGCCGTTGGCGGAAGCCAGCCGTCGCCAGGCCTCGCCTAGGTGCAATTCAGGTGCGATGCCGGGGCCGCTGGTAAGAAACGCCTGATTGTGGTCATGATCCGCCACATCGTGGCTATGGCCGTGCATCGCCCAGAATAGGTCTTCTTCGAAGCCATGTGAATGGCCATGATCTTCAACCATTTCCAGATGGTCTTGGATCGTCTCAAATATCACCGGTGCATGAGAGAATGATGGCGTTACAGACCAAACGACCAACGCGAGACAGAGGGCAGCCAAGCCAACTCTCTGAATGTGCTCGTAAGCCTGTTTCATCACATCTGTCTGCCCGGTGATCGCAGCCTTTATGCGGCCGCCATGATTTTGTTAACTTCTACCGTAGTGTGCGCCACGTGGTCAATTCCGGACAACAGACCATCGTATAGATTGGGCTGCCTTGGGCCTGCTACGGCACCCGAAGCGATAACTCCGCATAGCTGCCTTTCGTTCCTCTTGCAGCATCGGTCACGATCGGCTCCAAACGGACCTCGCCCCTCAATACAGTTCCACATCCAACCTCCCATTCCTCTCACTCAGCACCTACTGACTCATCAACCATACTCGTCGGCTCTTCTAACGAAACGTTTTCAAAGACCGGCC
The DNA here is from genome assembly GCF_013110855.1 of Ruegeria sp. HKCCD4884. NCBI lineage: Bacteria > Pseudomonadati > Pseudomonadota > Alphaproteobacteria > Rhodobacterales > Roseobacteraceae > Ruegeria > Ruegeria sp. HKCCD4884. The sequence goes on along the minus strand of NZ_WVRJ01000009.1, from coordinate 164,835 downwards.
CCGAACGCGGCAGGTTCCCCCAACCAGTTGACAAAAACAGGCGCGCTTGCCACCTAAATACAGAACCTTGACTGCGGCAGAAGTAACCCAACACCCCACAGGCAGTGTCCCGCGCAAGGTGGCTGAGGCAAGCATGCAGGTTTCGACCAAACGCAGAATTGGCAGAACTCTGACCGTCGGATGCGCGTGTATTCTGATGGCGCTTGTCGTTGTTGGCTTTACCGGACAGATTTTTGCGGTGGGGGACTCGGTTGCCCTGTTGCGTCCGCAGGCGGGGGTTTTACTTTTGCCTTGTGCCGTGTTGCTGCTCTACTTGCGCGCAAGATACATGGCTCTGACAACCTTGGCTGTTGCTGTGATGGCTCTCGGCTCCATTGCCGCCAGCTATGCTGCACCCTCTGCGGAATGCAATGGAACCTGCCTGACGCTGTACCAAAAGAATCTGATGAGCAGGGCTTGGCCTCGCTATCCTTTGGCGGACGATATCATCGCCTCCAACGCCCAGATCGTGACATTGCAGGAAGTATCCAGTCACAACCAAAAATACATGAACAACCTCTTCGAACACTATCCATCCAAGGCCGTATGCAGCTTTCGCCCCGAGCAGAGCGTTGCCATCCTGACGACACTGCCTATCGTCGAAAACTCAGAGTTTTGCCTTAAGGGCAGTGGATTGGTCGGCGTACAGGTCGAGGCACCCGATGAGACTGCGGTTTGGATCGTTTCGGTGCACCTGAAATGGCCGTTTCCATACGATCAGGCACAACAAAGCCAGGTTATCGCGGATCGCATCGCGGATCTGGACGGACCTGTCCTGATCGCGGGGGATTTCAATATGGTGCCTTGGGGGGCCAGCGTCCAAAGGATTGCGGCGGCGGCAGACAATCAAAGTTTCGGAACTGCGCTGAACACGCATAACCTCGGCAGTTGGAAGGTGCCGTTACCGATAGACAACCTGCTGTTTCCCAAAGGCACAACCGGAACTGTCGAACTGCGCCCGTTCATGGGATCGGATCATCTTGGGAAACTTGCCCGATTTCGCATTGAATAGTGTCTAAACACCGCTGTTCAGGGCAAGTTTAATGCGCGTGATCAACTGTTGTTTTCGACCAGCGTTTTCAAATTGGTCAAGCCGCGCTGGTAGTCGCCGCCCACCCAATTATCCATCATCAACCCCATCCATCTGGACATCGGATTAAGACCCAAATTAGATTCAAAGCCCCAGGTCACCAATGTCGCCCCTCCATCCGGTTCCAACAGGAAGAACGCCGAGGCTGTCCCCATCGGACCGAAATCCAGTTCCGTTAGGACCTGCTGATTCTCAGTACTTTCGACGATCACCTGCGAACCAGTACCAACCTGTGGATGGTCCGAGGCCCAGTTCAGAGTGTTTCCGACCCCACTGTCGGGTCCGGAATAGGTGAGTTGGGTGTCAGGATCACGGTGCAGCCAAGGAGACCATTGTTCCGTCTCTTGCATGGAATTCACGTAGGGAAAAATCGCCTCGGCTGGCGCATCGATGGTGATGCTGCGGGACACTTCGGCCTTGCCGGGCAACAGATACGACACCGCGATCAGCGCAACAACAAGCAGGCCCAATCCCGCCAGAATGCGTAAAAAAACTTTCATCTCAATCTCCGAAACTGGAAACGCATGCACATATCATACAGGATTGCGGCTCTGAATCAGAACCGTAATGCGTTTCGTTTCTTCGATGTCAGATTGGTGTCAGACCGAGACAAACTTCTTTTGATGGGGATCAAAGCATTCCAGACCACCCGCGCCGATATCAGTCCACAAACCATGCAGGCTCAGCGCGCCCTCTTCGACCGCCGAAGAGATAAACGGGAAGGTCATCAGGTTTTCCAAAGATGCCACAACCGCCTGGCGTTCGAATTGCCTGGCTTGATCGACCGGGTCTTCGATGTCCGCGACCAGCCCGTATTTTGGTTTTAGGATGTCCATCCAACGGCCAACAAAGCTTTCTTTGGCTTCCAGTTGCGGCGCTTCGCCCTTGCACATGTCGATGCATCCCTGAACGCCGCCACATTGCGAATGGCCCAACACGATCAGATGCGCGACCTTCAGCGCGGTAACGGCGTATTCAATCGCGGCACTGGTGCCGTGGTGATCGCCATCAGGCGCGTAGGGTGGAACCAGATTGGCGATATTTCGGTGAATAAAGAAATCACCCTGGTCGGCCCCGAACATCGAGGTCACATGAACCCGGCTGTCACAGCAGGAAATCACCATCGCGCGGGGGCGTTGCCCCTCTTCTGCCAACCGCTTGTACCAAACCTGGTTCTCGGAATAAGTTGTGGCTTTCCACCCGTGATACCGCTTGACCAGATAGGTCGGCAAAGGCTTGGCAAAGTCCATTATGATGTCCCAGTTCTTCTCGCTTTAGGACGCTCTAAACCGAATTCAAGGAAAATTCGACCCATTATCCGATTTCCCCGCAAGGTTTTGCAAAGGAATTTACCTCCAATATCAGTCCCACGCCGTGGGGGCGTTAGAACTAGGGTGAATGTGGTGGATAAGATTACAACGCTTGAACACAAAGAATCCGTCCGGCTGGACCCGGATCAACTCAACGGACTGTACCGCCAATTGGGGGACAAGAACGCGCTGGACGTGCTGTGCCGCACGGTTGAAGAACTGGCTGCACGCCTTTCAAACTGCGAACGGCACTGGCGGCATCGCGATTGGGCCGATCTTCGCAAATGTGCCAAATCGTTGGTCGCAATCTCTGAGCAAGTCGGGATGACGGCGCTGGCGCGTGTAGCCGCTGATGTGGCCCAAACCGTCGATGCCGGTGATGCCGTAGCAGCGGGTGCAACGTTGGCGCGACTGATCCGCGTCGGTGAACGCTCTTTGACGGCTGTGTGGGATCAACAGGATCTTTCCGTCTGACAGGGGTTGCAGGCGGATCAGGCGCGGCTAGTCTGGGCTTAGAAATCAACTGCTGAGACACATATGACTCTGTCCTTTGCCGCATCCTCCGACACCTCGATACCGCTTCATGTAATCGCCCAACCGGACCTTGAAGCGTGGCTGCACGAACAGACGCAGCACATGCAATCCTGGGTCGCAGTAAACGGGTTTTCAGCGGCGCTGGGTCAGACTTTGCTGGTGCCCGATGCAACTGGCACGGCAGAGGTCGCGCTTGCCGGATACGGAACCGATGAAAAGCGCGCGCGCAAACGGTTCCCACTGGCCGCTGCTGCCCTGTCCCTGCCGGAAGGCGTCTATCATATCGCGTCTGGCCTCCCTTCGGATCGGTTAGAGATTGAGTGTTTTGGCTGGCTGATGTCTAGCTATGCCTTTGATCGCTATGCCTCACAATCCGGCGGATCAGCGGCGTTGGTCGCACCGGATGGGGTGGATGCGGCGCGCATCGAAGCAATGGCGCAGGCCGAGGCTTTTACGCGCGATCTGGTCAATACACCGGCGTCAGATATGGGACCCGAGCAGTTGCAACAGGCGGCAGAGGCATTGGCCGGAGAATTTGGCGCTGCGTGCAACGTTACCCTGGGTGACGCGCTGTTGGATCAGAACTTCCCGATGATCCACACGGTCGGGCGCGCCGCGGAACAGGCCCCACGGCTGATCGAACTGAATTGGGGCAGCAGCGGCCCCAAACTGACGCTTGTGGGCAAGGGCGTGTGTTTTGACACAGGGGGGCTGAACCTGAAACCGGGCGCTTCGATGGGCCTGATGAAAAAAGACATGGGCGGGGCTGCCAATGTACTTGGTTTGGCGCGCATGATCATGGCGCTGAATCTGCCGGTGCAGCTACGTGTACTGATCCCGGCTGTCGAGAACGCGGTTGCGGGCAACGCCTTCCGGCCAGGTGACATCCTGACCTCACGCAAGGGCCTGACGGTTGAGATCAACAACACCGACGCCGAAGGGCGTTTGGTTCTGGCCGATGCCCTGACGTTCGCGGATGAGGGTGAGCCCGATCTGGTGATCTCGATGGCCACGCTGACCGGCGCGGCGCGCGTCGCCGTGGGCCCCGACTTGGCCCCGTTCTATACGGATGACGAGACCTGTGCGTTGGCTCTGTTCAACGCTGCAGTTGTTTCGGCCGATCCGGTCTGGCGTATGCCGTTTCACACACCTTACGAGGCGATGATCGAACCCGGCATCGCCGATCTGGACAATGCGCCTTCGGGCGGGTTCGCAGGTTCGATCACCGCTGCGCTTTTTCTACGCAGGTTCGTGGGATCGCGCCGCTATATCCATTTCGACATCTACGCGTGGCAGCCCAGCAAGGAACCCGGGCGCAGCAAAGGTGGTCTGGGTCAAGGGCCGCGCGCGATTCTGAACGCTTTGCCCGAGATGTTGGGCATATGACTCGCCTGCGCATATCCAAGCCCGTGGTTGATCTTTTGCGCGACCCTGAAGGGCCTCGCGACAGGCAGGTGCTTTTCGGTGATACGGTTCAGGTCGCAGATGAAAAGGACGGCTGGAGCAGGGTCATCGCCGACAAAGACGGGTACACTGGCTGGCTGCAAACAGATCAATTGACCCATGATATTCCCGCCACCCATTGGATTAAAGCCCCGGCGGCTCATTCCTATGAAAGCGCAGACTTCAAAAGCCGCGATCTGGTATCGCTCAGCTTCGGAAGCAAGATCCATGTTTTGACGGAAACAGATCGGTATCTGGAAATCGAGTTGGGCTTTGTTCCGAAGGTACACACCGCACCAATCTCTGAGACCTCGCAGGACCCCGTCGCAGTGGCCGAGTTGTTCCTTGGGACGCCCTATTTGTGGGGCGGAAACAGCCGATTTGGGATCGATTGTTCCGGGCTTGTCCAAGCAGCGCTGCTGGCCTGCGGCGTGCCGTGTCCCGGCGACAGCGGCGATCAGGAAACTGCTTTGGGCACAACACTCGCTGATGGGTCAGCAGCGCAAAGGGGCGATTTGTTGTTCTGGAAAGGTCATGTGGCCTGGGTATCCGGAGACAATATGATTTTGCACGCCAACGCCAGCCATATGGCGGTAGTGTTTGAACCTATGGATCAGGCTATTGAGCGTATTCAGGCGCAGGGTGATGGTCCGGTCACGGCCCACAAAAGGCTCTAATCGGGCTTAACTGCGCGGATCAGCTTACGCTCCAACACCCGAAGAACCGCACGCAAATCGTGGCCGCGCTTCAGGATGCGACCGTCCATGCCGACCACAGAATACATCCCCTGTCGGGACCTTAGCCGCGGGTGTTTTTCTACACGATAGATCGGGTGTTCAGCAGTGCGCCGGAAGATCGAGAACACTGCCATGTCGCGCAAGTTCGAGATACCGTAGTCCCGCCATTCTCCGGCGGCGACCATCCGGCCGTAAACGGACAGGATTTGGGACATCTCATGCCGGTCAAAGGCGACGGGCATCTGCGCTGCACTTGCCGAGAACCGGCTGGGAGGCTGCATATTCATACCTCCAGCCTTGCCGGAAATCGCGTTTGAATCAAGCCTGATGCGTTACGACCCCAGAATTCAGACAGAAGTGTTACCGCCGACCAACCTGACGGCAAATCAGGATCACCGGCAACAAACCAACGGCCAGAATGACCAGTGATGGCACGGCCGCGCCCTCCAACCGCTCATCCGAAGCCAACCTGTAGGCTTGCACGGCCAAGGTATCAAAGTTGAACGGCCGCATGATCAGCGTGGCGGGCAATTCCTTCATCACGTCCACAAAAACGATCAACAGCGCCGTCAGAAGGGAAGGCGTCAGAATAGGCAAATGAACACGCCGCAAGGTCCCCAGCGGTGACTGACCCAGTGACCGCGCAGCAGCGTCCATATTGGCGTGCACCGTGCTTTGACCCCCCTCATAGGCGCTGAGCGCGGCTGCTAGGAACCGCACCATATAGGCAGCGACAAGCAACCAGATCGAACCTGTGACCAGCAATCCGGTGGATACATCGAATGTCTCGCGCATCCAGGCATCCAGCGCATTGTCGAACCCGGCGAACGGTACGATCAGACCCACCGCAATCACGCCCCCAGGCACGGCATATCCCAACCGCGCCAGATAAGCCGTCGCAGAGGATGCCCGCCCGGGCCTTAGACGTTGGAAGAACCCGATGCTGATCGCCGCAAAGACAGTGATGACCGCTGCCGTCCCGGCCAGAGTCAGCGAGTTCTGGATGAATCCGATATAGCGCCGCGACAGCAGGTTTTGTTCCGATTCCAGCCCCATCTCGACCAGAATGATCACAGGCAGCAAGAACCCGAACAGAACCGGTATCGCACACAGCAGAAAGGCCCCAAAGGCGCGCAGGCCCGTCAGATCGGCTGCCGGTTGCGCAACATGTTGTTTTCCTGCCTGATAATACTTCGCCTTTCCGCGTTGGGTGCGTTCAGCCACAGCCATGATCAAGGCAAAGACCAGAAGGCACAGCGCCAATTGCGCCGCCGCCGCGCGGTCCGCCATGGAAAACCAACTGGTGTAGATACCGGTCGCAAAGGTCTGCACGCCGAAATACGAAACGGTGCCAAAATCCGCGATGGTCTCCATCACCGCCAACAGAACGCCGCCCGCAATCGCCGGCCGTGCCATTGGCAACGAAACGCGCCGAAACGCCAGCCACGGGTTGTTCCCCAGCGCCCGGGCCGCCAAAAACGCCGTTGCGCTTTGCTGCAGAAACGCGGCACGCGCCAGCAGATAGACATAGGGGTACAGCACAAGGATCAGCATCACCGCTGCCCCTTCGGTCGAGCGTATTTCCGGGAACCAGTAGTCGCGCGGACCCCAGCCCGTTACATCCCGCAATGTGCTTTGTACGATCCCCGGATGGTCCAGAATGAACGTGTAGGCATAAGCCAGAACATAGGCCGGGAAAGCCAGTGGTAGAACCAGGGCAATCTCAAGAAACCGCACACCCGGAAATCGGGTCATCGTCACCAGCCAGGCCGCGCCGGTGCCGATGCAGAACGTACCTGTTGCGACAAGCACCACAAGGATCAGGGTGGTCACCGTATAACTCGGCAGAACGGTTTGCATCAGGTGCGAGATCGTATCGGTCCCACCCGTCACCGCTGCCAGCACCACCGCAACCATGGGCAGCAGGCAAGCCGCCGCCACGAGGTAAGCGATCCCAGCCAGCAGGCGGGTTCCGCGTACGCCACGATTGCGCGATCCGTTTTGTGAGTATTCGATCTGGGCCATCATCCCGGCTTGTGACTGGCAAAGGCGAAGGGTTCGCCTTTAATCGACCAAAAAGCTCGGAAACACCAGTGCACCCGGCAACAAATCTGCGGCATTTAACGCCGCAGACGTGTTTTTTGCAGCTATTCGTAGACCCGTTGATCCTCGATGACCAAACCGTCTTTGGGAAGTGAGCCGGGGGCTACAACCTCGATCGCGCCTTTCAGCTTCAGCACTTCGGCCACCGACTTGGCATAGGCCGGGTTATCCCCGCCTGCGCTTTCGATTTGTACGGTCATCGTGTCCATCTCGCCTTGACGCATCGCGATGACGCGGGCTTTGACAATCTCGTCATGTTTGTCGACCAGTGCCGCCACCTGTTCCGGGCGCACGAACATACCCTTGATCTTGGTGGTCTGGTCCGCGCGGCCCATCCAGCCCTTGATCCTCGTGTTGGTGCGGCCGCAAGGCGAAACACCCGGCATAACGGCAGATAGGTCGCCAGTCGCAAAACGGATGAGTGGGTAATCAGGGTTCAAAGAGGTCACAACAACCTCACCCACTTCACCCGGGGCGACCGGAATACCAGTTCCGGGGGTGACAATCTCTACGATCACATGTTCGTCGATGATCATCCCATCCATTGCTGCGCTTTCGTAGGCGATGTTACCAAGATCCGCCGTCGCATAACATTGCAGGCACGTAATCCCGCGATCAGCATATTCCTGACGCAATGACGGAAACAGCGCCCCGCCGCCAACAGCGGCTTTCGAGAAGTTCAGCGAAACGCCCATCTCATCGGCTTTGTCCAGAATGACTTTCAGATAGTCCGGCGTTCCTGCATAGGCCGTACAACCGACATCCCGCGCCGCTGTCACCTGCAATTCCGTCTGTCCGGTGCCCGCAGGCAAAACGGCTGCGCCAACCGCACGTGCACCGTTTTCAAAGATCATGCCCGCCGGAGTCAGGTGATAGCCAAAACAGTTCTGCACAATATCACCGGCGCCTACACCCGCAGCATTCAGGAACCGCCCCATACGCCACCAGTCGTGATCCGTGCTGCCCGGTTCATAAATTGGGCCCGGCGACTGAAATACATGATGAAAATGCCGTGCCGGTTTCACCGTGAACCCTCCAAACGGGGGACGTTCGGCTTGCGCGCGGGTCAGGTCCGACTTTCGCAACACCGGTAAAAGCGGCAAATCTTCGGTCGAAACCACTTTATTAGTGTCTGAATCCGTCAGATGCGCCGCGAACCCGGGCGCGGATGACACGCGCTTGATCTGTTCGACAAGCGCTTCCGCCTGATCAGAGGCGCGTTGGTCTGCCGAACGAGTTTCGAGTGAATCGAAATAGGTCATCGCAATATCCTCCATCCGCTCACAGCCACCTCTTGCGGCGGCGGTAAGACCGCACGTCACGGAAGCTTTTGCGGCCTTCATCTGACATGCCGAGGTAGAATTCCTTAACATCCGGGTTCTCGCGCAGCTCGGCAGCAGGGCCATCCATCACCACGCGTCCGGATTCCAAAATGTATCCGTAATGCGCAAACCGCAGAGCCACGTTTGTGTTCTGCTCGGCCAGCAAGAAGGACACGCCCTCTTTCTCATTGAGGTCTTTCACAATGCCAAAAATCTCTTCGACCAGCTGCGGCGCAAGACCCATCGAGGGCTCGTCCAGCAAGATCGTTTCAGGTCGCGACATCAAGGCCCGACCCATGGCAACCATTTGCTGTTCACCGCCCGAGGTATAGCCCGCTTGTGACTTGCGGCGTTCTTTCAGACGCGGGAAATAATTATAGACCAGTTCCAGATCCTGCTGGATCGCTGCCGATCCATCTTTGCGGGTATAGGCCCCCGTCAGCAGGTTTTCTTCAACAGTCAGGTGTTCAAAACAGTGGCGACCTTCCATCACCTGGATGACGCCCTTTTCCACCAGATCAGCCGGGTCGCTTTCATGCACGCTTTGACCGCGATACTTGATCGAGCCTTTGGTGACCTCACCCCGTTCCGAATGCAGCAGGTTTGACACAGCCTTGAGGGTTGTCGTCTTGCCAGCGCCATTGCCTCCCAGCAATGCCGTGATACCGCCTTTGGGCACAGTCAGGCTGACGCCCTTCAGCACGAGGATTACGTGGTTGTAGATCACCTCGATATTGTTGACCTCAAGCAGGGTTTCCGCCTGCACGTCAGTGGTATTTGCCGCATCCAGCATCAGCGCGTGTCCTCATGCCTTGTTCTGTAGGAGCGGCAGAAAAACCGCCGCTCCGAACGGGTTACGAGGCCCAGACAAGACCTGGGCCTCGGGATTTGCTTACTCGCAGCGCTGCGAGATGTTGTTTTCGGCCGCATAGGCTGCCGAGTCTTCCTCGATCAGCGCGTTGATGACCTCGACGTCAGTTGGCTTGAAGTCCTGAACAGGGTTCCATGTTCCAGCGGCTGCATCCCACTGGACAACACCGACAAGGCCCGGACCACCGTGATTGTCACATGAGACCGCGAATTCAGGTCCAAACCCGGCCATGCCCAGCGCTTCCATCTTGGCGTTGGTGATTTCAAGCGCTTCCATGCCATCGCGCATCATCGACGCGTCGATATCTGCGGTGCCGTGCATCTCTTGCGCGGTTTTCACCGCTTCAGCGGCAAGCATCGCTGCATAAAGACCACGGTTGTATTGCACCGTGCCCAGCTGATCACCCGCACCTGCGGCCTTGCCAGAATCGACAACATATTTCTGCAGATCGTCATAAACTGGGTAATCGTCACCCAGCCCGGTGAAGGTCAGCGCCTTGTAACCGGTGGCCTTTTCACCTGCGGGTTGCACGTCGAATTCAGCGCCGGACCACCATACACCGATGAAGTTTTCCATCGGGAAGCGGATATTGGCAGCTTCCTGAACCGCAACCTGGTTCATGACACCCCAGCCCCACATGATGACAAAGTCAGGCTTTTCACGGCGAATTTGCAGCCACTGCGACTTCTGCTCCTGACCGGGGTGATCGACCGGCAGCAAAGTCAGGTCATAGCCATGCTTCTCGGCCAGTGTCTCGAGCGTGCGGATCGGCTCTTTGCCGTAAGCCGAGTTGTGATAGACCAGCGCAATCTTCTTGCCGCTCAGATCTCCGCCGTTTGATTCCAGAAGATAGTTGATCGCGCCTGACGCGCCATTCCAGTAGTTGGCAGGATAGTTGAACACGTGGCTGAACACTTTACCGTTCGCTGCCGAGGTTCGGCCATATCCCATCGTGTGCAGCGGAATGCCGTCTGCGGTCACCTTGGGAATCAGCTGATAGGTAATGCCGGTCGACAACGGCTGATAAACCAGCGCGCCTTCGCCTTTGGTCGATTCATAGCATTCCACACCTTTTTCGGTGTTATACCCGGTTTCGCATTCCAGCACGCGGGCCGGAACGCCACCGATGCCGCCATCGCGCTCGTTCAGCAGGGTGAAATAGTCGGCGTAGCCGTCAGCAAACGGGATACCACCTGCAGCATAAGGGCCAGTCCGGTAGCTGAGCGACGGGAACACAAGGTCGGCCATGACCGGACCTGCGGCCATCACGGCGCCCAGCGCCAGGGTTGCCAGTTTCTTGTTCATCGGGTGTCTCCTCCCTTGATTGATCCGATGTTGTGTTTCAGGCTTTCCGCCTGTCTTTTCCTTGGGCCAGTCCCTTAGTGCGGGAATGGCCAGAGTCTGAGTTTCTCTTTCGCAACGCGCCACAATTGGGCCAGCCCGTGTGGTTCGAGGATCAGGAACATGATGATCAGTGCACCCACAATCACGAGGTTCAGGTGCGCCACGATATCTGTCGGCCAGCCAAGCAGGTCGACACCAAGCAGCTTTAGAACCACAGGTAGCAAAACCAAGAAGGCCGCCCCGGCGAATGACCCAAAGATCGAGCCTAACCCGCCAATAATCACCATGAAGAGCACCAGGAATGATTTCTGGATACCAAAGACCTCGCCCACTTCGACTGCACCCAGGTAAACCGAAAAGAACAGCGCGCCCGAGATGCCGACAAAGAACGAACTGACGGCAAATGCAGTGAGCTTGGCCTTGAGCGGGTTCACTCCAATGATTTCGGCTGCGATGTCCATGTCGCGGATCGCCATCCAGGTCCGACCTGTTGTTCCACGGGTCAGGTTACGCGCAATAATGGCGCTGATCGTCAGGAAAATCAGGCAGAACAGGTATGTGGCCCAGGCCGGCGCATTCGGACCGGTGATGATGATGCCGAACACGTCTCGCTCGGGCGCGTTGATCTGACCCGAAGCCGAGTAGTTGTAGAACCACGGCACCCGGTTGAAGAGCCACACCAGAAAGAACTGTGCCGCCAACGTGGCCACGGCCAGATAAAACCCTTTGATCCGCAGTGAGGGCAGGCCAAACAAGACGCCCACAATGGCTGTGATGCCCCCAGCGAGGATCACGTGGATGAACATGCTGACATCGGGGAAAGCGGTCATCAGCTTGTAGCAGGCATAGGCCCCGACCGCCATGAAACCGCCCGTACCCAGGCTGACTTGTCCGCAATAGCCCACCAAAATGTTCAACCCGATCGCGGCAATCGCATAGATCAGGAACGGCAGCAGCAGCGCGTTCGCCCAATAGTCGTTGATGATAAAGGGAATAATCCCAAAAGCCACCGCCAGGACGACGTAATACCGGTACCGGTCGAACTTGATCGGGAAGGTCTGGCTGTCATCAATGTACGAGGTTTTGAAATCCCCGGCCTCACGATAGAACATGTCTTACTTTCCCCATTCTTCCTGCGCCCGGTTCCGGGTCGCGGCGTCCAGTTGGTTGGATCCTTTGGCATATCCGCTCGCCTCTGAGGCGCGCACCAGTTTCAAGTAGGCCAGGACCCCCATGATCAGGCCCGCAAAGGCCAGAATCGCAGCGATGGTCAGCTGGCCTTCGGTCAGATCATCCGAAGTCAGGGCGATATACCCGAAGGCCCAGAACCCGGCCCATGCGATCACGTTGATGATGGCGATCAGCTTGGTCATGCATTACACCCTTTCAATGATCTTCTCGCCGAACAGACCTTGCGGTCGAAACACCAGAAAGATCAGCGCAAGAACGTAAGCAAACCAGTTCTCGGTCGCGCCGCCCAAGGCGGGGCCAAGCGCGAATTCAAAGAGTTTCTCGCCCACACCGATGATCAGCCCGCCCACAATGGCGCCGGGGATCGAAGTAAACCCACCCAGCATCAGCACCGGCAGCGCCTTGAGCGCGATCAAAGACAGCGAGAACTGAACGCCCGATTTGGTGCCCCACATGATCCCTGCGACCAGAGCGACGAAGCCTGCCACCGACCAGACCATGATCCAGATGAAGTTCAGCGAAATCCCGACCGACAGCGCCGCCTGATGGTCATCCGCCACCGCGCGCATCGCGCGGCCTTGCTTTGTGTACTGGCTAAACGCGACCAGTGCTGCCACCAACAGTGCTGCGATGACCGTCGCAACGATGTCCAGATTGTCAATAAAGAAGCCGTAATCGAAGATGTTAAAGGTCGTCTCGTCGATCCACAGGTTGATGCCCTGCGGCAGGCCCACATCCAGAGTCTTGATTTCGGACCCCCACATCAGGTCGGCCACGCCCTCAAGGAAATAGGCCAGACCGATGGTCGCCATGAACAGGATGATCGGCTCTTGTCCGACCAGATGGCGCATTACAAAACGTTGTACCGCCCAGGCCAGCAGAACCATCACCGCCATTGTAAGAATAATCGCCACCAAAGCGGGTACGTTCCATCCAAAGTAGTGGATATGAGTGCCGAATATAGCGTTGATCAGATGCGCAAAGGGCACCTGACCTTTCATGATCCCAACCAGCGTCATCGCTGCGAACAAGGCCATAACCCCCTGCGCATAGTTGAAAATCCCCGAAGCCTTGTAGATCAGCACAAAGCCCAGCGCGACCAGAGCATAGAGCACCCCGGCCATGAGACCGTTGAGGATGACCTCCATCGCAAATACGAGTTGTTCAGGCATCTGCGCCTCCCCAAATTTCTGTCTGGATATCAATCATGACTGACCCCCAGATAGGCGTCGATGACCTCTTGATTGTTGCGCACCTCATCAGGTGTGCCGTCCCCGATCTTCTTGCCGTAATCCATCACAACCACCCGGTCGCTCAGGTCCATCACCACGCCCATGTCATGTTCGATCAGAGCAATCGTGGTTCCGAACTCATCATTCACGTCGAGGATAAAGCGGCTCATGTCCTCTTTCTCTTCAACGTTCATGCCTGCCATGGGTTCATCCAGCAGCAGCAGCTTGGGTTCCGCCGCCAGCGCTCGCGCCAATTCGACGCGCTTTTTCAAACCATAAGGCAGGCGGGACACCGGCGTTTTGCGGATGTGCTGAATCTCAAGGAAATCGATAATCTTCTCGACCGCCTCACGGTTCTCCGTCTCTTCCGCCTCGGCCTTGCCTTTCCACCACGCCTGCTGAAACATGTTGGTTTTCATAAAGCTCAGCCGCCCGGTCATGACGTTGTCCAGAACGCTCATGCCTTCGAACAGAGCAATGTTCTGGAACGTCCGTGCGATGCCTTGTTGCGCAACCTCATAAGGCCGCATTGGCGGGCGTTTTGATCCGTGGAACCAAACCTCTCCCTCTTGCGGCACATAAAAGCCCGAGATCACGTTCAGCATCGAGGACTTACCCGCCCCGTTCGGGCCGATGATCGCTCGGATCTCGCCCTCGCGAATGTCGAACGAGATATCCTTGATCGCCACCACACCGCCAAAGCGCAGGGTGATGTTCTTCATCTCCATCACCACACCGCCAATCTGGCGGCCGTCTTCGGTGACATATCCTTCGGAATTATCCAGCATCAGTTACTCCCTGACACGAAAACGAGACGACGGGCGACAGGTCGAGCGGCGCTCATTCCGCCGCAACCTTGTGCTGCGCGACCGGCACAATCGGTGCGTCTACGATCTCCAGAGTTGCAGAAATCGAGCCCTTGCGGCCATCCTCATAGGTCACTTCGGTGGTGGTCGAAACGCTCTTGGACCCGTCATATAGCGCGGCAATGATGTCGTGGAACTTGTCCTCGACAAAGCCGCGACGCACTTTGCGGGTCCGGGTCATCTCGCCATCATCAGCATCCAGTTCCTTGTGCAGAACCACAAAGCGATGCACCTGGCAGCCCGACAGCATTTCATCTGCCGCGACCGACTTGTTGACCTCTTCCACGTGGCTTCGAATCGTCTCTAACACGCGGGGATGACCTGCCAGTTCCTGATATGACGCGTAGGCCACGTTGTTACGTTCTGCCCAGTTTCCGACCGCCGTGAGATCGATATTGATGAAGGCCACGCAGCGATCCTTGCCGTTTCCGAACAGCACGACCTCAAGGATATCGGGATAGAACTTCAGCTTGTTCTCGACATACTTCGGCGCAAACATCGACCCATCGGCCATTTTGCCCACGTCCTTGGCCCGGTCGATGATCCGCAAGTGACCCGAGGTCTCTTCAATGAACCCCGCATCCCCGGTGGCCACCCACCCCTCGGCATCTTTGGTCGAGGCCGTCGAATCGGGATTGTTGTAATACTCAACAAACACACCGGGCGAGCGGTAGTGAATCTCACCCTTGTCGTCGATCTTCAGCTCCACATCCGGTGCGGGAACCCCAACTGTGTCGGCGCGCACTTCACCATCGGGCTGCACGGTGATGAAGACGGTTGCCTCGGTCTGACCGTAAAGCTGTTTCAGGTTGATGCCCAAAGAGCGGTAGAAATCAAAGATTTCCGGCCCAATCGCCTCACCCGCGGTATAGCCGACGCGAAAACGGCCATAGCCCAACGTATCCTTGAGCGGGCCGTAGACCAGCATATTGCCCAACGCGTATTTCAGCTTATCGCCAAAGCCCACCGGTTTGCCGTCCAGCAGCAATCCTCCGACCTTCTTGGCGTGCGCCATGAAGTGGTGGAACATGCGCTGCTTCAGCTTGCCCGCATCCTCCATCCGGATCATCACATTGGTCAGCTGCGTTTCGAACACGCGCGGCGGTGCGAAGAAATAGGTCGGCCCGATCTCGCGCAGGTCCGTCATCATCGTGTCGGCGCTTTCGGGGCAGTTCACGCAGAAACCGCACCAATAAGCCTGACCAATCGAGAAAATGAAATCTCCGACCCAGGCCATCGGCAGGTAAGAGAGAATATCTTCATTCCGGGTCAAATGGTCGAATTCGGCTGAATTCTTGGCGCTCTCGATAACATTCCGGTTCGACAGCACCACACCCTTGGGTTTGCCCGTGGTGCCCGAGGTATATAGCATCACGCAGGTATCGTCGTAAGTGATCGCAGCGATGCGCTTGTCCAGTTCCGCATCAAATCGTGCATGACCGGCACTGCCCTCGGCCATGATGTCCTCAAGCGCGTTCATCTGGGAGTGGTCATACTTCCGCATCCCGCGCTTGTCGGTATAGAGGATGTGTTTGACCTGATGCAGGTTTTCCTGAATTTCGATGACCTTGTCGACCTGCTCCTGATCGCCGCAGACCACGTATTTCGCACCGCAATGTTCCAGCACATAGGCCATCTCTTCGGCGACCGAGTCCTGATACAGGGGCACCGGAACTGCGCCGACCATCTGCGCAGCCACCATCGACCAGTAATGCGCGGGACGGTTGCGGCCTATGACGGCGATATGGTCGCCTTTCTCAACGCCCAATTCCAGAAACCCAAGCGCAATCGCGCGGATTTCCTTGGCGGCTTCCGCCCAGGTCCAGCATTGCCAGATCCCGAATTCTTTTTCCCGATAGGCCGGGGCATCCCCGAACTGGGTCACGTTGCGGTGTAACAGCGCCGGAAGGGAGCTTAACCCCTCAGCGCCCGACTGCATCTGAGCCAATCTTTTTCTCCTCCCCATCCGGCCCCTCCTCCGAGCCGGAAACGACAGATCAGGAACACGCCCCGAATGCCGATGTCCCGATAAGGGACGCAGGAAAGATCAACGTCAAGTTTTGCCTGATGTTTTCTCAATTCTTACGAATTGTAACAGGGTTGGATGGACGGTGTTTCGAGCTGTACAAGCTGTGCAACCTGCCAGAATTCATTGGCGGCTGGCGGTTTTTGGCAGGAAAATCAGGTTTGATCTCTTGATCTGCAGGACGGATTTTCTCCTATCATGTGATCAGCAATGACCAAATTTGAAGGGATCGACTTGTGCATTTTTTCAAACTTTTCTCTGATCACAAAGGCGAAAGCCATTGGGAAGATGTGCCCGTGATTCTGAACGAACGCAGCTTTGCCCCACCGGCCCGAGAGATCGAGATTTCGGAACCAGAGCCCGCCCGACAAGTTCTATTTCTCAGGCTGAGGGCGGGGTGGAACGAGCCAATTCATCCTACACCTGTCAAACAAAGACTCATCTGCTTGAAAGGCGCGGTGAAAGTTACCGCAAGCGATGGTGAAGCTCGGGAAATCAGGCCAGGTGACGTGTGGCACATGGAAGACAAACACGGGAAAGGCCATCACACAGAGGTGATCAGCCGAGGCGATTTCGAAGCGGTGATTATACAATATGAATGATCCTGGCCCGCGCGATCGTTGCGATCAGGACAGATCATAAAATAAACTAAGTTAGGTCTAAGTCGGATACGCTTCTTAGGTACAAAAACGCTGCTCGAACCTACAACCAATCCCGCAATATCGGGATCAATGGCACATCCGCCGCAGGCATCGGGTAGTTCCGCAGATCGTTCGCGCGCACCCATTTCAGCGCCTGCCCTTCTTTCGACTGCGGTATCCCCTCCCATTTGCGGCACGCAAACAGAGGCATCAGCAAGTGGAAATCATCATAGCTGTGGCTGGCAAAGGTCAGAGGCGCGAGACACGAGGCCCAGGTGTCGATGCCCAGTTCCTCATGCAATTCGCGGATCAGCGCAGCTTCGGGGGTTTCGCCGGGTTCGATTTTTCCGCCGGGGAATTCCCACAGACCGGCCATGGATTTGCCCTCGGGACGTTGGGCCAGCAGGACGCGGCCCTCAATGTCGATCAGGGCAACGGCAGACACTAACACTGTCTTCATGAACGATAATCCGCGTTGATCTCGATGTAGCCATGGGTCAGGTCGCAGGTCCAAACGGTGGATGCGCCCTCGCCCAGACCCAGATCGACCGCGATCACAAGGTCCTGACCCTTCATATATTCGGCCGCATCCTCCTCACGGTAGTCAGGGCTGACCCAACCTTTTTCCGCCACAAGAATGTCGCCGAACGAGATGCTCAGCAGGTCACGATCCGCCGCCGCGCCAGATTTGCCAATGGCCATGACGATACGACCCCAGTTTGGGTCCTCGCCCGCGATGGCGGTTTTGACCAGCGGAGAGTTGGCGATGGCCAGCCCGTGGGTTTTGGCGTCGGTGTCCAAGGCGGCTCCGGTCACACGAATTTCTACGAATTTCGTGGCCCCTTCCCCATCACGCACGACCTGTTGCGCGAGGTCCAGCATCACGGTTTCCAAAGCCTCGGCAAAGGCGGAATTGCCAGTGGCGTCCACGCCAGATGCCCCGGTGGCGCACAGCAACAGGCTGTCCGAGGTTGAGGTATCGCTGTCTACGGTAATGCAGTTGAAGGTCCGGTCAGTCTGCGCGCTCAGCATGGACTGCAGCGCCGATTGCTCGACTTGCGCGTCGGTGAAGATATAGACCAGCATCGTCGCCATATCGGGCGCGATCATGCCGGATCCCTTCGCAATCCCCGCAATAGAGACTGTTTTCCCATCAATCTCGACCTGAGCAGCCGCCCCTTTCGGGAAGGTGTCGGTGGTCATGATGGCCCGTGCCGCATCCTCGATGGCATGGCGGCTCAGGCCGGACTTCAAAGTCTCAAGCTGCGATACGATACGGTCATGCGGCAGCTGTTCGCCGATCACACCGGTGGACGAGGTAAAGACACGTTCCACCGAAACGCCAGTGGCCTTGGACACGGCTTGTGTCACCTCGGCCACCGAGGTTTGACCATAGTGACCTGTAAAGGCATTGGCATTGCCCGAGTTCACCAGGATCGCCGCAGGCCCTTCGCTGGACCCACCGATCTTGTCCTGACAATCCAGCACCGGCGCAGCCCGTGTGGCCGAGCGGGTAAAGACCCCGGCCACCGAAGTGCCCGGGTCCAGAACCGCCAGCATGACGTCGGTACGGCCCTGATAACGCACGCCGGCCTCGACAGTTGCGAAACGCACACCGTCAATCGCGGGCAAATCGGGGAAAGACGCTGGGGCCAGCGGCGAAACCTTGGTGATCTTGGCCACGGGTCTTTACTCCTGAATCAGATCCAGTTGGCGCATGATCTCGGGGCCTGCGCCTTCCAATGCGGGACGCTCGATCTGGGCCTGCTGCGTCAGTTCATCAATGCGGGCCTGAATGACTTCTTGCTGGATCGTCTGAACAAGCTCTTCGCGCACAACGTCCAATTCAGGCGCTTCGGTCTTGCGCTTGTCGTTCAGCTTGACCAGATGCCAGCCAAATTGGGTCTGAACCGGGTCCGAGATCTGCCCTTTTTCCAACGCGATCACGGCACCTTCGAATTCGGGTACCATCTGGCCTTTGCCGAACCAGCCAAGCGCACCTCCGTTTGGGCCGGACGGGCCGGTCGAGTTCTCGCGTG
This sequence comes from Ruegeria sp. HKCCD4884, assembly GCF_013110855.1. Lineage (NCBI taxonomy): Bacteria > Pseudomonadati > Pseudomonadota > Alphaproteobacteria > Rhodobacterales > Roseobacteraceae > Ruegeria > Ruegeria sp. HKCCD4884. The sequence goes on along the minus strand of NZ_WVRJ01000009.1, from coordinate 146,047 downwards.
CAAGCTCGGCAAAGTCGGCACCATCATCCAACTGCGCCTTCAGCTCTTTTGCTTTTTCCTCGGTCTCGACCAGAATATGGCTGGCGTCAAATTCATCTTCGCCCGCGAAATCTTTGAACTGCGCATCATAGGCCGCCTGAATGGCCTCATCCGTGACGGCAGCTTCCGTCAACGCAGTGACAGTCTGTACTGCACGCAACGAGCGTTTTTCATTTTCCAACCGCAGGGCGTTTTCGGTGGTCAGATCTTCCTGCTGCTGGCCCAGCAGTTGCTGTTGAATCATCTGCTCCAGCACAAAGTCGAACAGAACATCATCTTCAGCCTGCAGGTACTGCTGAGGCAGCGCAGCAACGGTCGCAATCAAGTGACCAAGTGTGATTTCGTCGCCATTCACACGTGCCAAAACTGTGGACGCGTCGGGCTTGGTTTCGGCGGCCAGCGGCAGCGCCATCATGGCAGTCAGAGCCAGCGATGGCAGAAAAGTGAGGCCTTTGGGCATTGAATCATCCTATTTCCTTGCCGCGACAGGGCGCAGCGTTGACACTCTGGAACCTGCCGCTTACATCGCTTTGAAGCCTTGGACAGGGCCGCCTTTCACCCCCCCGTATCTATGGGTTGCGCGCAAGGTGGGCAAGCCTGTCGAAACCAAGACAAGAACAGATCCGCTGGAGTGAACATGCTGGGACTCGGAACGCTCGCCAAAAAGGTGTTCGGAACACCGAACGACCGCAAGATCAAGGCGACCCGCCCCCTGATCGAAAAGATCAACGCATTGGAGCCAGAGTTTGAAAAACTGTCGGATCAGGGCCTGATCGACAAGACCGAGGAACTGCGCAAGCGCGCTCTGGATGGCGAAAGCCTGGATGATCTGCTGCCCGAAGCCTTTGCAAACGTGCGCGAAGGGGCCAAGCGTGCTTTGGGTCTGCGCGGCTTTGACGTGCAGTTGATGGGCGGCATCTTCCTGCATCAGGGCAACATCTCGGAAATGAAGACGGGTGAAGGTAAGACACTGGTCGCGACTTTCCCTGCCTATCTGAACGCGCTGACCGGCAAGGGTGTGCATGTTGTCACAGTGAACGAATACCTGGCCAAGCGCGACTCGGAATGGATGGGCAAAGTATTTGCCTCTGTGGGCATGACCACGGGCGTGATCTGGTCGGGTCAGCCCGATCCAGAAAAGATGGCCGCTTATAAGTGCGACATCACCTACGCCACCAATAACGAGCTGGGTTTCGATTATCTGCGCGACAACATGAAGGCAGATCTGGAACAGGTTTATCAGAAACACCACAACTTCGCGATTGTGGACGAGGTCGACTCGATTCTGATCGACGAGGCGCGGACACCGCTGATCATCTCGGGACCCGCACAGGACCGCTCGGATCTGTACACCGCGATTGACGCGCTGATCCCAACGCTCGGCGACGATCACTTCACGCTGGATGAAAAGTCGCGCAATGTGACGTTCACCGATGAGGGCAACGAGTTTCTGGAAGCTCAGCTGCTTGAGACTGGGCTGATACCAGAAGGCCATTCCTTGTATGACCCGGAAAGCACGACAGTCGTGCACCACGTCAATCAGGGCCTTCGCGCACACAAGTTGTTCCAACGCGACAAAGACTACATCGTGCGTGACGGCAACGTTGTTCTGATCGACGAGTTCACTGGCCGCATGATGCCGGGCCGCCGCTTGTCTGAAGGCCTGCACCAGGCGATTGAGGCCAAGGAAGGTGTGCAGATCCAACCTGAAAACGTGACGCTGGCCAGCGTGACCTTCCAGAACTATTTCCGCCTGTATGACAAGCTGGGCGGTATGACCGGGACCGCGTTGACCGAGGCTGAGGAATTTCAGGAAATCTACGGTCTGGGCGTGGTCGAGGTTCCAACCAACAAGCCAATTGCCCGGATCGACGAGGACGATCAGGTCTATCGCACCGCAATGGAAAAATACGGTGCAATGATCGGCGAAACAAAAAAGGCTCAGGAAAAAGGCCAGCCTGTTTTGCTGGGCACTACGTCCATTGAGAAATCTGAACTGCTGAGCCAAATGCTGACCAAAGAAGGCATCGAGCACAATGTTCTGAACGCCCGTCAGCACGAGCAAGAGGCGCAAATCGTTGCGGATGCAGGCCGTTTGGGTGCCGTAACAATTGCCACAAACATGGCCGGTCGTGGTACCGACATTCAACTCGGCGGCAATGTCGAAATGAAAGTGCTGAAGGCACTGGCCGAAAACCCCGAAGCGGATCCATCTGAACTGCGGGCCGCAGAAGAAGCGCGCCACGCTGAGGAAAAAGAAAAGGTTCTGGCGGCGGGCGGCCTGTACGTCATGGCGTCTGAACGCCACGAAAGCCGCCGCATCGACAACCAGCTGCGAGGTCGTTCCGGCCGTCAGGGTGATCCGGGCCGCACTGTGTTCTACCTGAGCCTTGAAGACGATTTGATGCGTATCTTTGGCTCGGAACGTCTGGACAAGGTTCTGACGACGCTAGGCATGAAAGAAGGCGAGGCAATCATCCACCCTTGGGTGAACAAGTCGTTGGAACGCGCGCAATCCAAGGTCGAAGGCCGCAACTTTGACATGCGGAAAAACGTTCTCAAGTTCGACGACGTGATGAACGATCAGCGTAAGGTGATCTTTAGCCAACGCCGCGAAATCATGTCAGCCAATGACTTGTCCGAGATCGTCTCGGATATGCGTGAACAGGTGATCGACGATCTGATCGACGAATATATGCCGCCAAAGTCCTATGCGGACCAGTGGGATACAGACGGGCTGCATGAAGCAATCAAAGACAAGCTGACCGTCGACGCGCCGGTTCAGGACTGGGCCGCTGAGGAAGGCGTGGACGACGAACAGGTGCGCGAGCGTCTCATCAAGACCGCAGATGAGATGATGGCGCAAAAAGCCGTCGCCTTTGGTCCGGAAAACATGCGCAACATCGAAAAACAGGTATTGCTGCAAACCATCGACAGCAAATGGCGCGAGCACTTGTTGACGCTGGAACATTTGCGTTCGGTTGTCGGTTTTCGCGGTTACGCCCAGCGCGATCCGCTGAACGAATACAAAAACGAAAGCTTCCAGTTGTTCGAAGGGATGCTGGACAGCTTGCGCGAAACCGTCACGCAGCAATTGTCGCGCGTGCGCCCCCTGACTGAGGAAGAGCAGAAAGAGATGCTTGCCCAGATGGCGGCACAGCAGGCACAGGCGCAACAGGCGGTGGACAAAGCCGCTGGTCAGGCAGAAGCCAAAGCCGAAGCTGCGGCATCTGGCGATGCGTTGCCCGGGTTTGATGAGACTGACCCGTCAACCTGGGGGAACCCGTCGCGGAACGATCCCTGCCCCTGCGGGTCCGGCAAAAAGTTCAAACACTGCCACGGTCGATTGACCTAACGTTAACGCCCTCTGTTCACAATGAGTCCGCCTCGCGGCCACAAATTGGCCGCGATTCGTAGCGAGAGTGCAAGCTGCTCCTTCAACTGGGGAGGGTGTCTTGTTTGTAGTTCGCAACTACGTGACCATGTGCGGAACGGTGGCATGTGCTTTGGGCATCGGCTACCTGATGCAAAACGGACCTTCTGCGCAGCGTAACGCCGCGCAGGCGGGTATTGATGTCGCATCGGCATCAGAACAGTCTTCGGTTTTGTCCGGGCTGGAGGATATTGTTTTGACCTCGGCCACACCGTCTGACGCAATTCCCGGCAATGCACCTCCTGTACCTCGTGGGGTTCCCTCTGCGGTCAGACCGACAGATTGCAACATCAGCGCCCGCGCCACCGCTGTTCCAGGCGCGATGGCCCGCCTGACACTTAAAGCGCCTTGTAACGCGGAAGAACGGGTTGAGGTCCATCATAGCGGCCTGACAGTTAGTCAGATGACTGACACGTCCGGTGCGCTGCAAATGACGATCCCGGCCTTGTCGGAATATGCGATTTTTCTGATTTCATTCGAAGACGAAAGCGGCACTGTCGCCACCACTCACGTTTCTGACATTGCCAAGTACAATCGCGTTGCCCTGCAATGGCAGGGTGAGACCGAATTGCAGATCCATGCTCTGGAGTTCGGCGCCAGCTATGGCGGCGATGGCCACGTGTGGGATGATGCTTCGGCACAAGGAACAGGCGACATTGTGCGACTTGGTCAACAAGGACTGAGCAAAACGCAGAATATCGAAGTTTATTCCTTCCCGTCCGGCGCTTCAGATCAGTCTGGCACAATCGATCTGACGGTCGAAGCCGAAGTGACCGAGGCAAATTGCGGGCATACTCTGAACGTGCAAGCGTTAGAACTTTTTTCAGACCGCCGCCTACGATCCCGCGACATGTCGCTGGACCTGCCCGATTGTTCACACGCAGGTGAGTTTCTGGTGTTGAATAATCTGCTCTCAGACCTGACAATCGCGGCAAAGTAATCCGCAGGCAGGTTTGACTCTCTTATGACATTATTCCGTGTAGCGGCAGCTGCGCTGATTTCATTTGCCACTGGCGCTTTGGCGCAGGACATCACGCTAACGTCGCATGACGGCAAAGTCGAAGTGACCGGCAATCTGCTGGGTTTTGACGGCGAGTTTTATCGCGTTGAGACTCAGTTTGGCCCGCTGACAGTAGATGGCTCTGGCGTCACCTGCGACGGCCCCGCCTGTCCAAACCTGACGGATTTTGTTGCTGAGCTGTGGTTTTCCGGCTCATCCGTTATGGCTGAAACGGTTCTTCCCGCACTCATTATAGGGTTCGCACGGCAAGAGAACCTGACAGCAACCCCAGCCCGCGTAGATTCGGACAGTTTTGTCTATGAGCTCAGGCAGGCTGACCGCTCAGCACCACTTGCACGGTTTTATTTTGACGTTGGAACAACGGCGCGTGGGTTCAGGGATCTGGTTGCGGATCAGACAGATATTGTGATGGCCCAGCGGGAGGTGCGCGAGTCAGAACGAGAGGAAGCCGAAGCCGCAGGTCTGGGCGATCTGAAGCGGGCGCGGCGCTCGCGCGTCATTGCGTTGGACGCTATGGTCCCGGTGGTCGCTGCCGACAGCATGATGCAGCAAATCTCGATGGCGGATTTGGCCCGCGTTCTATCCGGGGATGTGACCAATTGGATGGATTTGGGCGGTCCGGACGCACCGATTGCCCTGCATGTCCCGGAAATGGGATCCGGGCTTGCACAAGCTGTTGAAGACCAGGTCTTGAAAACCGTGGACGCGGAGTTGTCGCCGACAGCGATCCCGCACAGCCGAATCCGCGATCTGACAGATGCTGTGGCCAAAGACCCCTTTTCAATTGGGATAGCCAGCAAAGCCACAGCTGATGGCACGCGCCCCCTGCCGTTGACCGGAGGCTGCGGTCATCCGCTTGCCGCCACCCGACAATCAATCAAGACCGAGGATTATCCGCTGACCCTGCCGATGTTCCTCTACCTGCCGGATCGACGCCTGCCACGGATCGCGCGGCAGTTTCTGGCATATACCCAAGGCCCCGGCGCACAGATGGCGATACGGGGCGCTGGTTATGTGGATCAATCGCCTGAAACTCTGCCAATTGGCGTGCAGGGCGACCGGCTTGCCAACGCTATTGTCACCGGCGGCGCTGAGGTCGAGCTGGAAGAATTGCAGCGTATGATCGACACGCTGCGTCCGCTGTCGCGCCTTTCCTTGTCCGTTCGGTTTGAACCCGGATCATCGCGGCCCGATGCGCAATCTCGTTCAAACATCCAACACTTGGCGCAAATGCTTGAAACCGGAACGCTGAAGGCGCGCAAGCTGGTGTTTGCGGGCTTCAGCGACGGTGACGGCGGGGCCGCCACCAATGCCCGCATCGCCTTGCGGCGCGCGCAAACCGTGCGCAACGCTGTGCTGGCGGCTGTGGAATCGTCACTGCCCGAAGGTATCGAGGTTTCAGCCGAAGGCTTTGGTGAAGCAATGCCAATGGCCTGCGATGACACGGAATGGGGCCGCAAAGTTAACCGTCGAGTCGAAATCTGGGTGCAGTAGGTGTCACAAGTACCCTTCTGACCGAAAGCTCAATTCGGTCGATTTCCCGATGATCAGGTGATCGTGCAAGGTTAGGCCCAACGCCGAGCACGCATCCTGAATACGGTTGGTCATATCTTTATCCGACTGCGAAGGCGTCGGGTCACCAGACGGATGGTTATGAACCAAAATCAAGGCCGAGGCATTCAGCTCCAGCGCGCGTTTGGCAACCTCGCGTGGATAGACCGGCACGTGATCAACGGTGCCTTTGGCCTGTTCTTCATCCGCGATCAGAACGTTTTTTCGATCCAGATAAAACACCCGGAACTGCTCGGTCTCACGGTGGGCCATGGTGGTGTGACAATAGTCCAGCAGCGCATCCCAACCCGAGATCACATGCCGCTGCATCACCCGCGCACGCGCCATCCTGTGGGCACAAGCCTCAAAGATTTTCAGATCAGTGATCACCGTATCGCCCACGCCTTTGATCTGCCGCAGTCGTTCCTCGGGCGCGGTCAACACGCGGTTGAAATCGCCAAACGCATCCATCAACGCACGCGCCAGCGGCTTTACGTCTTGTCGCGGGATGGATCGGAACAGCACCAGTTCCAACAACTCGTAATCCGGCATTGCCGCTGACCCGCCTGCCATAAACCGTTCGCGCAGCCGCTTGCGATGGTCTTTGATGTAGGAGGGTATCCGACCAGAGGGCAGCGGCTGCGCCGGCGCTTCGTCCGTGTCAAACAGCATAGGGGCTTCGGCAAAGGCGTTCTGTGTCATAGCTTCACCCTGACGCAGAATCGGTTTCTGATTGGTTAACGCGCCTCGCCTGCCATGCGCGCGGTGGCGCGGCGGACGATCATATGCAGAAGGATCGAGAACACACCCAGCGTCAGCATTGCCGCAAACATCAGGTCGGTCTTGGCGCGGCCATTGGCCAGCAGCATCAGATAGCCCAAACCTTGCGACGAGCCGACCCATTCGCCAATCACCGCCCCGATCGGAGCATAAACCGCCGCCAGACGCATGCCCGAAGCCAGCGAAGGCAGCGCCGCCGGAATACGGATGTGCCACAGCACCGACCGTTTGCTGGCCTGCATCGTGCGCGCCAGATCCAGATAACCCGGTGGCGTGCGCATCAACCCATCAAAGAAAGACGAGGTGATCGGGAAATAGATGATCAGCACCGCCATCGCGACTTTGGACCACAGACCATAGCCAAGCCACAGGGTCAGCAACGGTGCCAGTGCAAAAACCGGCAGCGCCTGAGTGAACACCAGCATGGGCTGCACCAAAACCCGCGCGGCGCGCGAATTCGCCAATTGAAGCGCTGTGATGACGCCCAGTACCGTCCCGACGGCCAGACCTATGACAACTTCTACTGCGGTGATCCACGCGTGCTCGGCGATCAACCACCTGTTCTGCCACCAGGTTTCGGCCACCACAGCGGGGCCGGGCAGGATGAATTTTGGCAACCCGGTGAGGGTCACTATCCCTTGCCAGATGATCAATGCAAACAGTGTAGCTGCGAGGGCCGACAGGTACTTCATACCGCGTCCTCCCGCAGAAGTCGCAGCAAAGCACCCTGAGTTTCCAGCGTTTCCAGATCATCCACGCTGCGTGGGGCCGGAGCGTGAGGTGGGTCGCAAGGGGTCAGGCCGTGTTCGGTCATGACAACAATGGACTGCCCCAAGCGCGCAGCTTCACCGGGGTCATGCGTGACTAAAAGGACAGTTCGCCCTGCCAGAGCCTCGGCCGCCAAATCCTGCATATCGGCGCGGGTCCGGGCGTCCAGCGCTGAAAAGGGCTCATCCAGCAGAACGATGGGCCGGTCTTCCATCAGCGTACGGGCCAGCGCGACGCGCTGTCTTTGCCCCCCCGACAGCTCGGTCGGTTTCTTGGTCATGTGATCCTGCAGACGCATCCGTTTGATCAGGCGGTCACGCCGATCCAGATCAGGCTTTTCGCCCCGCAGTCGAGCACCAAGTGAAACGTTCTGCGCCACAGTCGCCCAAGGCAGCAGTAGGTCGTCCTGCGCCATGTAAGCTACCCGATCCGAGACCGGCAAACCGTCGCTTGCTGTGAACTGGCCCGAGAACTCGGCCCCGGTTTCCAACCCGGCAATCAACCGCAAAACGGTCGTTTTTCCCACGCCCGATCCGCCCAGCAAACAGGTCCATGCCCCTGCCCCAAGGGTCAGGGTCAACGGAGCGAACAAGGTTGCGCCGTCGATTTTGGCAGACCCGTTTATGGTCAGATCAGGCGCAGGGGTCACGGGGTCAGTCCCATTTGCCAGAAATTCACTTCCAATTCCGTCGCCGTTCGGAAGGTTTGGCACAAACGATCCCAGCGGGGCGAAGATTCAAAATCCGCCCCAAGTCGCCTTGTTAGAGCCGAATCCAGCAACTCACCTACCGCTTGGCACGCGCCTTGATACTCTTCCCCGGCATAGGTGTTGATCCAGTCGCGATAGGTATCGGACGTCGCCTCTTCTGCCAGCCGTGCACCGATCTCGCCATAACCCATAACGCAGGGGGCCAACGCTACCAGCAGGTCCAGCAGATCGCCGCTGTATCCGGCCTCAAGTACAAACCGCGTGTAGGCCAGGTTTTCAGCGCGTTCAGGGGTGGCGAACAATTCATCCTGTGAGATTCCAGCAGCCTCACAGATACCGATGTGCAGTTGCATTTCTTCCGCGACCAAAGCGTTCACGGTGCCAACCGCTGTCAGCATTTCGGAATGCGTTTCCGATTTCACTACTGCCAATGCCCAGGCGCGCGAGAAATGGATAAGGAACACGTAATCCTGGCGCAGATAGTGAAGAAACGCCTCATGCGGCAGCGTGCCGTCTTTCATTCCTTCGACAAAGGCGTGGCGGGTATAGTCCCGCCACGGCCCCTGCGCCGCATCACGCATCAGCGTGAAGGCTTTGCCATACCCGTTCATTGCGCGGTCACGTCGATGGTCAGATCACTGACCGGAAGGATACTGTCGATCATGCCGCTTTCATTCAGGAACGCCTCGAACCGGGCATAGCGACCGGCATCAAAGCCTGCGGGGCGCAGTGCAAAACGTGGCAGCGTGTCGACCCAGGCGCGGGCGTTCAGCTCATCTTGCAGTTCAGGTGACGTGCTTGCGAAGATCTCCCAGCTTTTTTCCGGGTTGTTGACGATATACTGGGTCGCCTTTTCGGTCGCGGCCAAGAAGCGGGCGATCTTGTCTTTGTCCATCGTATCGGGGTTGGCGACATAAATCAGCTCGTCGTAGGATGGCACGCCTTCTTCCTCGATGTAAAAACAAGTGCCCGGACGACCTTCGATATCCATCTGATTCAGTTCAAAGTTGCGGTACGCGCCGATCACCGCATCGACCTGGCCAGTCATCAGCGACGGCGAGAGTGAGAAGTTGACGTTGATCAGCTCCACATCGTCCAGAGCAACGTCATATTTGCCCAGAACGGTGCCAAGGATGGCCTCTTCGACACCTGCGACAGAGAAACCGATCTTCTTGCCCTTGAGGTCGGCGGGCGATTTGATCGGGCCGTCTTCCAGCACCAAAAGGCAGTTCAAGGGTGTTGCAACCAGTGTGCCAACGCGTTTCAGGGGCAGGCCCTCGTGGATTTGCAGATGCAGCTGGGGCTGATACGACACGGCCAGTTCCGCCTGACCAGCAGCTACCAGACGCGGCGGGGCGGACGGGTCCGCAGGTGGGACGATTTCAACCTCAAGCCCCTGCTCGGCGAAATAGCCGTTTTCCTGCGCCACAATAATAGGGCCGTGGTCAGGGTTGATAAACCAATCCAGCAGAACGGTCATCTTGTCTTCGGCCCAAGCTGGCGCGGCGGCCAGAAGGGCAATGGCTGTCATCAGCTTTTTCATGTCTCGCGTTTCCTTTTCACTCACGAGGTTGAGGCCGCGACAAGGACGATCTCGCCCGGCCAATCTGGTTGTAACTGTTCGGCGGCGCGCCAAGACCGCAGGCCCGTGGCGCAGCAAAGTGCAAGCCTTTTGCCTTTGTTAGGGTCTAACTTGTGAAGTTCATTCGGCAAAAAGCGAGCGGCGTTTGGATGGGCTGGAATCGGCGCTTCTTCGATGCCGCGCAGCTCCACGATCTGGTCGGTATCCGTCAGTTGATTGGCAGACAGGAACCGAAAACGCGTGGTCGGCTCGGGTGCATCGTCAAACCGGAACCCGGTACTGCGCAGGGTGCACGCGTCGTACTGTACCATCTGCCCCAAAGGTGATGGCTTCAGCCCAAGGATCAGGTTCAGCACCATCTGTGCCTGCATCGCCCCGATCACGCCAACCACAGGACCCAGAACGCCCGCTGTCGCGCAACTGGCCCCACTGTCCGGCGCATCCGGGAACACAGCGCGCAGGGATGGCGCACCGCCACAGAACCCGCCGACATAGCCGGAAAGCCCCAGAACCGATGCGCTGATCAACGGTTTGCCTTGCTCCAGGCACGTGTCCGACAGGATATAGCTGGCCGCGTAACTGTCAGCGCAATCCAAAACGGCATCGGCTTGCGCGACCAGAGAGGCCGCATTTTCACTGGTAAGCGCGTGATTGAAGGCAACAACTTCAACCTCGGAATTCAACGCGCGGCACCGGTCGGCGGCCCGCTCTGCCTTGGGCTGTCCGCAATCGGCCTCAGCAAACAAGGTTTGCCGATGCAGATTCGACAGGTCCACGTTGTCACCATCTACAATCGTGATCTGCCCCAAACCAGCCCCGGCCAAAAGCGGAAGGACCGGCGCGGCCAACCCGCCCGCGCCAACCACGAGAACATGAGCCGAAGTCAGGCGACCCTGCCCTTCTTCGCCCACTTCTGGCAAAAGCGTCTGACGGGCATAGCGGCTCATCGCGTGGCCTCGATCCACGCGCGCACCCGCGCTTCGGGGTCAGCATTCAGAGTAATGTCCGTCACGGCCGAGACAATATCGGCCCCGGCCTCTATAACACCTGCCGCGCGCTCAACACTCATACCACCGATGCCCACCAAGGGAATGTCGCCAACGCGAGCCTTCCATTCGGTCACGCGGGGCAGGCCCTGTTGATGCCATTTCATCTTTTTCAGGATGGTTGGATAGACGGGCCCTAACGCCACATAGTCGGGATCCATGGCCAACACGCGCTCAAGCTCATCATCGTCATGGGTAGAAACACCCAGCTTTAGACCCGCTTTTCGGATGGCTTTCAGATCTGCATCATCCAGATCCTCTTGCCCCAGGTGAATCCAGTCGCATCCCAGATCGATGGCATGTTGCCAATAATCATTGATCACCAGAACTGCCCCATGATCGCGGCACAAATCGCGCGAGGCCGCTATCTGGTCGCGCACCTCATCATCCGGCTGATCCTTTACGCGCAATTGCACCAGTTTGACACCCAACGGCAACATCCGGCGCAGCCAATCCGAGTGATCGAAAATCGGATAGAAACGGTCCAGCGTCATGACAGGAATGCCTTTCCAACAACAGGAGTAGAAGGTTCAGCCATATCGCGCGCCTCGATCGGGTCCGCCTGATGGGCCAACTGCCCGGCCAGTGTCGCCTGCGCCATCGCTTTGGCCATGAGAACCGGATCCCCGGCGCGGGCCACGGCCGTGTTCAACAGCACGGCGTCATAGCCCAACTCCATTGCGTGGGCCGCATGGCTGGGCAGGCCGATACCGGCATCGACCACCAGTGGAACGTCCGGGAACTCGGCCCGCATCGCGCGCAAGGCGTATTCGTTGTTCAGACCACGCCCAGACCCAATCGGCGCGCCCCAAGGCATCAGCACCTCGCACCCAGCTTCCAGTAAACGTTCGCCCACGATTAGATCATCGGTGGTATAGGGAAACACCTGAAATCCGTCTTCGGTCAGGATGCGGGCGGCTTCGACCAATTGGAACACATCCGGTTGCAGACTGTCGGTGTGTCCAATCAGTTCCAGCTTGATCCACGAGGTCTCAAACACCTCGCGGGCCATATGGGCCGTGGTCACGGCCTCTTTCACCGTGTGGCAACCGGCGGTGTTGGGCAGGATCAGGACGCCCAGTTCCCGGATCATCTGCCAAAAGGTCTGCCCGGCACCGGATTCACGGCGCAAGGATACGGTTGCAACACCCGCACCACTGTTGCGGAAAGCCTGCTCCAAAATGGCCGGGCTGGGATACTGGGCCGTGCCGAGCATCAAAGGGTTGGGCAGTTCGGTTCCGTAGAAGGTCTTCATGCTCACCCTCCCTGCATCGGTGCAACAACTTCGACCCGGTCGCCATCGGCCAATTCGTGCGCAATGCGTAGACTGGACGGCACGAAATCCTCGTTCACTGCAGTGGCAACGCGGCCAGTGAAGCCGCATTCGTCCAGCAGCTCGGCCAGGGTTTCGGCGCGTACGACCCGCGCCTCTCCGTTAAGCACGATCTTCATCGACCATCTCCGAATGTGTGTTGTCCAACGCCAGATCCGCCACACCCTGCGCCAGAGCCGGGGCGAGCAGATAGCCGTGCCGATAGAGCCCGTTGGCATAGATTGTCCTGCCCAAGCGGCGGATGCGGGGCAAATTATCGGGAAAGGCGGGGCGCAGGTCGACGCCGATTTCCAGCACCTCAGCCTCACCAAAGGCCGGGTTCAGGGCATAAGCCGCGCTGAGCAGTTCCAGCATGGACCGGGCCGTGATGCGGCTGCTGTCTTCGCTTTCGATCATGGTCGCACCCAGCATGTAGATGCCATCGCCCCTCGGCACGATGTAAAGCGGCATTCGAGGGTGCAAAAGGCGCACAGGACGGTTCAGCGTAACGTCGGGGCAGCGTACGACCAGCATCTCACCCTTCACGCCTCGAAGATCATGAAGATATTCGCGCGCGTGCAGTCCGCGGCAGTCGATTGCGTTCTCAAGCTGCGCGGGGGCCAGTTTACGATGGAATTCCACCCCTTGCTCTTGCAGACCTCGGTGCAAATCCAGTAACGCCTGACGCGGATCAAGGTGGGCTTCCCGGTCAAAGAACAGGCCCTTCCCAAACCCGTGCAAATCAGGCTCTAATTCGGCGACTTTCGCTCGGTCAGCATCCACATACGCCTCAGTCCGGCGCGCAAATCTGCGTAGGTCTGGCAGGTCTCTTGCACTTGCAACGACCAAGGTACCGCACCGCTGTACCTGTGTGCGACCAGCCCACCAGTCGATGGCCTGCTGACCCAGTCTCAGCACCGGTTCTTCCGCGTTTTCATATTCACACCAGGGGGCCAGCATGCCCCCGGCCCACCACGAACACCCGTGCGGGCCCGGCGGGCCGCCGGGATCAAACACCTGCACCTTCGCGCCGCGCGACACCAGTTCGCTGGCGACGGCCAGACCGGCAACCCCGGCTCCTATGACAGACCAGACGGTCACTTGGGCCAGACCTGATGGAAATGATGCACCGGACCATGCCCGGAACCCACGTTCAGCTCATCTGCGCGTCCAATCGCGCCTTGCAGGTATTCATGCGCCTGAGCAGCGGCCTCCTTCAAAGGCAGACCCTTTGCCAAACCAGCGGCAATCGAGGATGACAAGGTGCATCCGGTCCCATGCGTGTTTTTGGTGTTCAGGCGCGGGGCCAGAAACTCTGCCACGATACCTGTCGGGTCGATCAGCAAATCATGACACACCTCGCCCGCACCATGACCGCCTTTCATGACCACAGCGCGCGCACCCAAAGCGCAAAGAGCCTGACCCTGAGCGGCCATCTCCTCGGGCGTTTCGGCCTCTTGTGCATCCAACAGGCAAGCGGCTTCGGGCAGATTTGGTGTCAAAACCGCCGCCATCGGCAACAGCATATCGCGCAAGGTTTGAATTGCCTCTTGCGCCAGCAAGGCGTCACCGGACTTGGCGATCATCACCGGGTCCAGAACAATGGGGCCTCGAAAGTCAGCCAGCCCCTTGGCAACGGTTTGAATGATCTCGGGTGTAGCCAGCATACCGATCTTTACGGCTTTGACGTCCAGATCGCCCAGCACCGCGTGAATTTGCGCCTCGATCACGTCCAGAGGGATACCATGCACTGCTGTGACAGCCTGGGTGTTCTGTGCGGTGACGGCAGTAATCACGCTGGCCCCAAAAACACCAAGTGCTGACATGGCCTTCAGATCGGCCTGTATCCCGGCACCGCCGCCGCTGTCGGATCCCGCAATGGTCAGGGCAATTGCAGCCATGTCGTCGCTCCATCATCTTTGGGCAACGATGTAGGAAAACTGTCTGCGTTCATAAGACCGTTCCCTACGCCGGAATTGCCCGGATCAGGTTCGATGGGTTAGCGCAGCCGCGCCTCTCAGCCCTGCGATCAGGGCACCCCAACGGTTGGCGCAGACAATCTCAGCCACCGACGCCAAACGCAAGAGCCAATTGGGCGTAATCGGCCTGCAAACTGGATATATCGCTGACCCGTTTTGTCACACGCATAGCAAGGCGGCAGGCGCACAATGAAAGAGGCGCGGCACCCGGGACCGGGAAACCGCGCCTTTTATCGGTCTAAAGGCAATCAGACGCGCGTTGACGTCTGATGCAAATCGATCAGCTTTTACCTTTCCAGGGCACCAGAACACGTTCGGCCCAGCGCATCAGCATGTCGATACCGAAGCCGATGACGCCAATCAGGATGATGCCCATGATCACGATGTCGGTGTTCTGAAATTTCGAGGCAACCATGATCATCATGCCAGCCCCTTTTTCAGCAGCGACCAGTTCTGCAGCAACAACCGTGCCCCAGCAGACCCCCATCGCAACCCGCGCACCGGTGAAGATCTCGGGCAGCGAATTGGGGATGATCACGTAGCGCATCACCTGCCACTTCGACGCCCCAAGGGAATAGGCCGCGTGTACCTTCGAGATGTTCACGCCGGACACACCAGAACGGGCCGCAATCGCCATGATCCACAGCGCCGCCAGGAACAGCAGGATGATCTTGCCACCCTCACCGATCCCTGCCCAGATGATCACCAGCGGGATCAAAGCCAATGGCGGAACCGGGCGCATGAACTCGACGATCGGGTCGAACCATCCACGGAACCAGTTGGACAGGCCCATGGCATATCCCAGCGGAATACCCACAAGCGATCCCAGAAGGAAGCCCACGATCACGCGGAACAGCGAATAGCCCAGATGCTCCCAAAGGGTGAAGTTCCGGAAGCCTTCGCTGGCAATCTCGCCCAGCCGTTCGAAAACGTTTTCCGGTGCGGGCAGCCAGATCGGTTCCATCTGCCAGCCTTTGTCCGGGTCAATATTGAGTGTGCCACGCTGCGACATGACCACACGGCCGAAATCGGTGTTCACGACGCCACCCGGTTCAATCGGCTGACCATTCACAGCAACGATCTTGGCCCCCTCGTCGCGGCCGACCTCATCATTTCGGTCAAGACGGGCCAGTTTGCTGCGATAAGCCTGAACCACTACGGCATCGTCTTTGGCAAATCCGTCGCCGGGTGCGACCTCGGGTTCGTCCACCGGTGCGTCCGCAGGGTGCACAATTACCGTCACCGTGGCGTCATCGGTCTGACCATCTGCCGTTTCCACCGTGTAGGTGAACGTACCTTCTCCGACATACGGCCCCGGCGCGTGCAAGAACGACGGCAACAAGGCCGACCCGGTGAATGCGCCCCATAGCACGAAGATGGCGATGATTGAGATGATTGACGCCTTACGATCCGAGACAACGGCGCTTTCATCGCCAAAGGTGACCGTCTTTAGAGATGTGAAATCATGGCGGTCTGTGCCTGCAGTCACCAGTTTGACCACAAAGAAAGCGCCGATGAATATCGCGATATAGATCAGAATGGGGATCATTGCGCTGCCTCCGTCCGACCCATGATTTCTTCTTCCATGTCCCAGATCATGCCCAGAATCTCTTCGCGGTTGGTGGCGAAGTCAGGGTGTTTCTTGACCTCACGCAGATCCTGGTCGACGCCCATATCTGCGAAGGGAAGGCGATATTCCTTGTGAATGCGCCCCGGTCTAGGTGCCATCACCAACAGACGCTCACCCAGCAGCAGCGCCTCTTCGACAGAGTGGGTGATCAGGATGATAGTCTTGCCGGTCTCTTTCCAAAGTTTCAAAACCAGCGATTGCATTTTTTCACGGGTCAGCGCGTCCAGCGCACCCAGCGGTTCGTCCATCAGGATGACATCGGGGTCATTGGCCAGACATCGCGCCAGCGCCACACGCTGCTGCATCCCGCCAGACAATTCATAGATCGCCTTTTCCTTGAAGTCCTGAAGGCCCACGACCTCAAGCAGATGATCGACTTCGGCCGCGTATTGCGCTTCCTTCTGGCCCTTCATCCGGGGACCAAAACTTACATTGTCACGCACGCTCATCCATTCGAACAAAGCGCCTTTTTGAAACACCATGCCACGCTCGGCATCAGGGCCAGTGACCGTGTGGCCATTCATCACAATCTGCCCTTCGGTCGGGGCCAGAAAACCCGCAACGATGTTCAGCAGTGTGGTCTTGCCGCAGCCCGAGGGGCCCAGCACGCTCATCAACTCGCCTTCGTTCAGATGCAACGTGACATCTTTCAACGCCTGCACTGCCGTTCCATTGGGCAGGTCGAAGCGCATAGAGATGTTTTCGATGGATAAACCTGTCATATCCGTCTCTCTTTGATACAGGCGCCCTCACGCGCGGGCGGCGCGCCCAATTGCCGGGTCAGCACCGGCGGGCGCATCGAAATGCGCCACGCCGGACTCTGTTACTTGCCGTCGGCAATCGTCATCGGTTCAGTGTTGACCGAGTTGGCATAGCTGTCCAGCGCACCGTCGATGCTGCCGGCTTCGACAAACACGTCGGCCACACCCTTCATAAAGGTCTGCACATTGCCGCCCAGCCATTTCTCGGACAGCTGATCATCCATGCTGGGGAAGCCCATTGTCCCAATAGCGGCGCGTGCGCCATCAAGGTCCATGCCGGATTCCTTGGCAATAACCTCAAGCATCGCATCACCGCCGGCACCCGAGTTCCAGCGCTCGTTTGCATCTGCAGTTACCTGCAGGAACTGTGCGACCAGTTCCGGATTTTCCGAGATAAAGCTTTCCGGGGACGAGGTTACGTCGAACACAAGAATGCCCAGTTCTTCTTTCTCGGCACCAGTCAACAGAACGTTCCCGTGTTCTTTCATACGGGACAGACCGCCGCCATATCCGCAGGCGAAATCAACCGCGCCCTGGCTCAGGGCTGCCGCACCTTCAGGCGGGGCCATGTCGACAACTTCAAGGCTGGCCAAGTCGATTCCGAAATGATCCATCTGGCGCAGGAAGCCATAATGCGCAGCTGTACCCAGCGGAACAGCGACCTTTTTGCCCGCCAGTTCGCTGGCGTTTTCCTTGTCGATCTCCAGCGCTTCCGACACGACACAGTTGTCATTCTCGGAATACGTCACGGCGACATCAACCACCTGAATCGCCTGGCCGGCGGATGCGGCAACAACGAAAGGCGGAATGCCCTGGCTGACCGCAATCTGTACGTCGCCCGAAGCCATCGCCGCGCTCATCGCGGTGCCGGTTTCAAAACTCACCCAGTTGACCTTGAGGCCAAGCGCTTCGTCATAGGTTCCGTTGGCTTTGGCTTCCAGCATGGGCAGGGGCCATTCCAGGAAGTATGCGACTGTGATTTCTTCCAGATCCTGCGCAAGCACCGCATGGCTTGTCAGTGCAAGCACACTGGTCGCTGCGAGAGTAGCGAGTGTCTTCTTCATAGTATCCTCCGGTTGGGTCACTTTTTGTTTTCAGCGCGAACCGCCGTTTTATCTTTTGAGGGAGCGTTGGTTGCGTCTTGCGACACGGTGCCGAGTCTTTTGTACACCGCTTACCTTGAAGCCCTTCGCTCTATCGTGGTGCAGAACAGTTGTTCTGGAATAAAACACTAGAGAGTGCGCGTTCTTTCCGTCAACTGTTTATTGTTCAACTATACATAAACAAGCGCTCAAAAGCTTGAAATGAACAAAAACTCGTCGTAGTTCTGCAATGTAGTAGATGTGAGATCAGGTATGGCAAGACCCACAGACAGTTCCATCGTCGCAAAATGCGCAAGGATCATGGATGTTCTAACCCATGCGAAACGGCCGATGGTGTTTTCAGACATTGTCGCACAGACGGGCTTCGTCAAAAGTTCGTGCCATCGCGTTCTTGCCGTTCTGCAAAGCGAAGGTCTGGTCGAGTATGAGAAAACCGGCAGAACCTACAAACCCGGGCCACGGTTTCAGGCATGGGCGCGTGCAGGGTTCCGCCACCCCGATCTTCAGCAAGTTGTCGCTGAACCCGTTGATCGCCTCAGCGAAGTGACCGGTATGAACATTGCGCTGTCCGTTCTGGATGGCGATACCATTCTGTACCTGCGAACGTCCAACCATGTCGCGATTCGATATGCTGCGCGAACAGGTGACCACGCGCCGCTACACTGCACCGCCGCAGGCAAGGTTTTCCTGGCGTTTATGACCGAGAAACAGCGCGATTCCGTTCTGGGGTCATCAGGGTTGGAAAAGTTCACCGAGTTCACCAGAACCCTCCTGCCCGAGCTTGAAGCGGATCTTGATGTCGTTCGAAGCCAGGGTTACGCGATGGTCGTCAAAGAAGAATTCCTGCAGGTCATGGGCATGTCCGTCCCGATCTGGAATGAACAGGGTAAAGTAGCCGCCTGCTTGTCAATGTGGACTTTGACGGCAGACAACACACCTGACGAATTGCGCGCAAATCTCAACTTGCTGAAACAAACCGCCGCCGGGATCTGCGACCAGATCGGGGGTGAGGCACCGGAAAACTTCGGCTTGACGACCTGAGTTTTACTATCGAATAATGGAATGAATGTTCCGTAATGCGAGAGTAAAATGCTTGCAACGCCGCCCGCCGTGGCGACACGGCCAAATTCTCTTTGGGCTACCACGGCTCCAAAGAAGCCCGATAGCCCGCAATTGTCCGGCGATCTGCGGGCGGATGTGGTCATCATCGGCGCAGGCTTCACTGGTCTGCGCGCAGCGCTGGCCCTTGCCGAAGCAGGAACGTCTGTTGTTGTGCTTGATGCCGGTGACGTCGGCTGGGGTGCTTCGGGTCGCACGGGCGGGCAGGTTAATCCAATGCTGCCCTTCAACTCGCCCAAAGACTTACAGCGTATGCTTGGACAGACATATTTTGAACGCCTGACCGAAGCGTCGCTGAATTCTGCAGACGAATTGTTTACCCTGATCGACACCTATCAAATCCCGTGCCAGGCCCGGCAAAAAGGGTGGTTGCGCGTGCTGCATAATGACCGGGCATTGCGCAAGGCCGAGGCAGATGTGAAAGCCTGGAATGATTTTGGCGCAGGAATGGAGATTTTGCGCGGGGATGATCTGCGAATCACTTCAGGCACTGCTGCCTATTCAAGCGGTGTCGTGACCCCACGCGGCGGCGCGGTACAGCCAATGATGCTGGCACGCGGCGTGGCAGGTGCGGCCCAACAACGTGGCGTTTCAATTTTCGGAAACAGCGCTGTCACCTCGATGAACAAGGTAGGCGGCAAGTGGCAACTGCGCACGGATCACGGGTCGGTCACGTCCGACACTGTGATTGTTGCAACCAACGGCTATACCGGCCCGCTGGTGCGGAAACTACCCAACAGCATCTTGCCCCTAACCCCGATTCAGATCGCAACAGACCCGTTGCCGGAAGACGTCATCGCTTCGATCCTGCCGCAGGGACACACGATCTCAGACAGCCGACGTATCATCATGTACGCACGGCGAGAGCCGGACAATCGGTTGGTCTACGGTGGGTTGGGGCGCGTGGATGGCGCAGGCAACTTGGGCGGTTTCGATTGGCTTCAACGAGACGCCGAACGCGTTTTCCCTCAGTTGAAAGGTGCCAATTGGTCCCATCGCTGGGGAGGGCGCATTGCGGTAACAGACGACCACTTGCCCCACCTGCATGAACCTCAGCCGGGTCTTTTAATCGGGTTAGGATACAACGGACGTGGCGTTGCCATGTCACATGTGATGGGCCGTGTTCTGGCCGAGCGCGCCCTGGGCGCTGACCCTGAGGCTCTGACCTTTGCAACAACCCCTGTGCGAACCATGTCCTATCGCCCGTTCAAGGTTGCAGGTCTGGGAACAGCGATCTGGTCGATGCGTTTGATGGATTGGCTGGAAACCAGATAGCGTCAAACGACACCGTGTCGTGTTGGTTTTCACAACCGCCAAAACGAAAAAGAGGCGGCAATCGCCGCCTCAGTCTCAGCCTTTCATTCCGTCCCAGAAGGATTTGACGGAAGAGAAAAAGCTTTTGGATTCCGGGTGGTTGTCCTCACCCAGATCCTCAAACTCGCGCAGCAGCTCTTTCTGGCGGCTGGTCAGGTTGACCGGAGTTTCCACCGCCAGTTCGATGAACATGTCACCAACGCCACCACCACGCAGCGCGGGCATACCTTTGCCACGCAGACGCATTTGGCGACCTGACTGACTGCCTGCCGGAATCTGGACACGTCCCCGTCCGCCATCAATGGTGGGCACTTCGATCGAACCACCCAGCGCCGCCTTGGCCATGCTGACCGGAACCCGGCAATAGAGGTTTACGCTGTCGCGTTCGAACAGCTTGTGGTCAGAGACCTCGACAAAGATATAGAGATCGCCCGGAGGACCACCGCGCATCCCAGCTTCGCCCTCGCCAGCCAGCCGAATCCGTGTTCCGGTTTCGACACCGGCCGGAATATTGACGGACAAGGCACGGTCTTTTTCGACACGGCCGGAACCCTGGCAGGATTTACATGGGTTCTTGATGATCTGACCCAGCCCAGAACATGTCGGGCAGGTGCGCTCGACTGTAAAGAAGCCCTGTTGCGCCCGCACCTTACCCATGCCCGAACAGGTGGGGCAGGTTGTGGGTTCAACGCCACCTTCAGCGCCGGTTCCGTCACAGGACGAACAAGCCACAGCGGTGGGGACGTTAATGGTTTTCTGCAGGCCCGAGAACGCCTCTTCCAGCGTCACGCGCAGATTGTAGCGCAGGTCTGAACCGCGTGCGGCACGACGCCCACCGCCACCTCCGCGTTGGCCGCCCATGAAATCGCCGAACAGATCATCGAAAACGTCCGAGAATGCGCTGGAAAAGTCGCCCTGACCAAAGCCGCCGCCGGGACGCCCGCCGCCGCCCATGCCGTTTTCAAAAGCGGCATGGCCAAAGCGGTCATAGGCAGCCTTGCGCTCGGCGTCCTTCAACACGTCATAGGCTTCGTTCGCTTCCTTGAACTGCGCCTCGGCATCCGGGTTGTCTTTGTTGCGGTCGGGATGCAACTCTTTGGCCTTCTTGCGAAAACCCTTTTTGATCTCGTCCGCCGATGCACCCTTGGCTACGCCGAGCACATCGTAATAGTCGCGTTTTGACATCAGCGTTTCCTTCTGCCTCAACGTAATCGGGCCGGCCCGGCGAGCGGACCGGCCCAGATTGGCCCGGTTACCCGTTACTTACGCTTGTCGTCGTCCAGATCTTCGAACTCAGCGTCGACAATGTCATCGTCACCTGGTGCGGCATCTGCGGCGGCAGGCTCATCTTCACCCTCTTCGGCTTGCGCCTTGTAGATGGCTTCGCCCAGCTTCATGGCCGCTTCGGTGACGTTCTGGATGCCCGACTTGATCTTGTCGGCATTCTCGGTTTCCAACTCGTCCTTCAGTGCGGCAATCGCCAGCTCGATGGCTTCGATGGTGGTCGGGTCGACCTTGTCGGAATGCTCTTCCATCGACTTCTCGGTCGAGTGGATGAGGCTTTCCGCCTGGTTCTTTGCGTCGACCAGCTCGCGGCGTTCCTTGTCGGCTTCCGCGTTCTCTTCGGCGTCCTTGACCATCTTTTCGATATCCTCGTCGGACAGACCGCCCGAAGCCTGGATAGTGATCTTCTGCTCTTTGCCGGTGCCTTTGTCCTTGGCCGAAACCGAGACAATGCCGTTGGCGTCGATGTCAAACGTCACCTCGATCTGAGGCATACCGCGTGGTGCCGGTGGGATGTCTTCGAGGTTGAACTGACCCAGGATCTTGTTGTCCGCAGCCATTTCACGCTCACCTTGGAACACGCGGATGGTCACGGCATTCTGGTTGTCCTCGGCGGTCGAGAAGACCTGAGACTTCTTGGTCGGGATCGTAGTGTTGCGGTCGATCAGACGGGTGAACACGCCACCCAGCGTCTCGATGCCCAGCGACAGCGGGGTCACGTCCAGCAGAACAACGTCTTTGACGTCGCCTTGCAGAACACCGGCCTGAATGGCGGCGCCCATGGCAACCACTTCGTCCGGGTTCACACCCTTGTGCGGCTCTTTACCGAAGAACTTGGTGACCTCTTCGATCACTTTCGGCATCCGGGTCATACCACCGACCAGAACAACTTCGTCAACGTCAGCAGCCGACAGGCCGGCGTCTTTCAGAGCAGCGGCGCAAGGCTTCATCGACTTCTTGATCAGGTCCGCAACCAGCGATTCCAACTTGGCACGGGTCAGTTTCATGACCATGTGCAGCGGCTGACCGTTCGAACCCATCGAGATGAACGGCTGGTTGATTTCGGTCTGCGAGGTCGAGGACAGTTCGATCTTAGCTTTTTCAGCAGCTTCTTTCAGACGCTGCAGGGCCATCTTGTCTTGGGACAGATCGACGCCGTGTTCCTTTTTGAACTCATCCGCCAGGTAGTTGACGATGCGCATGTCAAAGTCTTCACCACCCAGGAAGGTGTCACCGTTGGTCGATTTGACCTCGAACAGGCCGTCATCGATTTCCAGGATGGTCACGTCGAAGGTACCACCACCAAGGTCATACACCGCGATGGTTTGGGTTTCTTCCTTGTCCAGACCATAGGCCAGAGCAGCCGCTGTCGGTTCGTTGATGATCCGCAGCACTTCCAGACCGGCGATTTTACCGGCGTCTTTGGTGGCCTGACGCTGTGCATCGTTGAAGTAGGCCGGTACGGTGATGACCGCTTGCGTGATTTCCTCACCCAGATAGCTCTCGGCGGTTTCCTTCATCTTGCCCAGAGTGAAGGCCGAGATCTGGCTTGGAGAGTATTTTTCGCCGCGGGCTTCGACCCACGCGTCGCCGTTGCCGCCATCAACAATGGCATACGGCACCATTTTCTTGTCTTTTTCGACTTCTGCATCATCCACACGACGACCGATCAGACGCTTGACGCCAAAGATCGTGTTGTCGGGGTTGGTGACCGCCTGACGTTTTGCAGGCTGACCGACCAGTCGCTCATCTTCGGTGAAGGCGACGATCGAGGGCGTGGTCCGCGCCCCTTCAGCGTTTTCGATGACCTTCGGCTGCGAGCCGTCCATGATGGCCACACACGAGTTGGTGGTACCGAGGTCAATCCCGATTACTTTTCCCATTTTTGCAATCCCTTTCTCTTCAAGGCGATGTCCCGAGAACCGGACCCGTTACGGCATCCTGTCCCCGATCTGATGTGCGCGACAGCACTACCATCGCGCGTCCCGGCGTATATAAGGGCCAGACCAAGGGCCTGCAAGCACCGTAAAAGGCAGGTTTTCGGGAATCTGTGGCCTTTTTTGGCAAGGATTTGGAAAGGATTGGGGTTTCCGGAATGGCGCGGCTGGTTTTGCGTGGGTTCGATATCAGAAAAGGCTATCTGGATCCTGCCGCTCAGACGCAGGTCATTGCCGATTTGCGACCGATTCTGAAAGCTGCGCCCTTGTTTCGCCCCGTTACGCCTTCGGGCAAAGAAATGTCGGTGCGTATGACATCGGCCGGGGATTTGGGTTGGGTGACAGACAAGGCAGGCTATCGCTATCAGGATCAGCATCCCAAGGGCGGAGTTTGGCCCGGCATTCCCGACAGTATTTTGGGTATCTGGTATGACTTGGTTAGTACGGAACGTGAACCGGATTGCTGTTTGGTCAATTACTATGGCGAAGGCGCAAAGATGGGCCTACATCAGGACAAGGACGAGGCTGATTTTTCCTGGCCCGTTTTGTCGGTTTCTTTGGGCGATGACGCCCTGTTTCGCATTGGCAATACGACCCGCGGCGGCAAGACCGAGTCGATCTGGCTCAGCTCGGGGGATGTGGTCGTTATGGGTGGGCCCGCACGGTTGGCATATCACGGGGTGGACCGGATCAGGTTCGGATCGTCGCGCTTATTGCCCAAGGGCGGGCGGATCAATCTTACATTGCGGGTGGCGCGTTAACGGCGGGCATTCCAGCTTTGCGAAACGTGCTGGCGCGTAAAAAACTCACCCATCAATCCGATCATCAATAAAGCGATCCCAACCCAGACCGCGTATTCCCAACTGGTATTACGGGGGAAGTAGTTGCGGAAAATGAAGCCGCGACATTGATCGATGATGTGGAAAAGCGGATTCCACGCAAACATCATCAACAACCAACCACCCATAGTGTTTGCGACAAACATCTTTCCCGAGAAAATCATGTTCATCCGCCGATAAATATTCGTCAGCATGGAAACAGTTTTCGGGAACCAGGGCTTGATGGCCATGAACACAAGTCCGATCGCGCACCCCGTAAACCAAGCCAGCAGCACCATACCAAAGGCGCCACCCGGGTTCTCAATCTCTAACGGAGCGACCGCGACACTGTATATGAACAGAAGGACGAACATCGCCATCACCTGCTTGTACAGCGTGCTGAAAGCGGCCGACAAGATCAGAACCATTACGTTCATTGGTGAATGCAGCGTCATTGGGTTGTTGGCAGCACCAACCCCCGAGATTGCCCCAATCGACTGTATGTGGATCATAAATGGAAAGACGCCGGACAAGATATACAGCAGGAATTCACCCCTGATCTTGGCAATGCCTCCCCGGCCCATCAAAGTTATGAGCAAGTAGAACACCATGCACATCACAACCAGCTGCACGATGTTCATCAGAATTGCGATCACCGCATTCGGATGTTGCGAGCGTACGTTCCTAACGACTGCATGGAACACCAGTTCAGCAGTTGTAAACGCGCCGCCCAGCAGCGATTGATTACGCTTGAAGTAATACACTCGAAGGTCTTTCCTGCCTCGCCGCCCTCAATCTGGCACGAATATCTTGCCGTTCCGTAACCGCCGCATCATAAGTCGGTCATGAGTTTGGATCAACAAACCACAGGAACGGAGCATTTTTGTGACTTACGACGCGCTTATCCCGGTCATCCGACGTCTGGCCCTAGAAGCAGGTGACAAGATCATGGAGATCTATGAGGCGGATGATTTTGATGTCAAAGTCAAATCAGACTCCAGCCCGGTGACCGAAGCGGATGAGGCTGCAGACGCATTGATCTCTGCCGGTTTGCGCGCAGCTTTCCCGGGCATCCTGCTGGTTACTGAAGAGCAGGCCGCGTCACACTCGGAAAAAGGCGATACTTTCCTGATTGTGGATCCGCTGGATGGCACCAAGGAATTCATCAACCGCCGTGGTGATTTTACCGTCAACATTGCGCTGGTTGAAAATGGCACGCCAACGCGTGGCGTGGTGTATGCGCCAGCACGGGGTCGTATGTTCTATACGCAAGCTGACGGCCGGTCGGTCGAGGAAACAGGCGCGTTTGACAAAGACACACCCGGTGTGCTGACTGAAATATCAGTCTCTAAACCGGACAATTCTGCACTTTTTGTAGTGGCTTCGAAATCCCACAGGGATCAGGCGACCGAGGAATACATCAACAAATACCAGACCAAGGACAGCAAAAGCGCCGGGTCGTCTCTCAAGTTCTGCCTGGTGGCGACAGGTGAGGCGGATGTCTACCCGCGCGTTGGGCGCACAATGGAATGGGACACCGCAGCGGGCCACGCGGTTTTGGCTGGCGCCGGTGGCCGGGTTGTGCGTTTTGACGACCATTCGCCGCTGCTCTATGGCAAAGAAGGATATGCCAACCCGTTTTTTATCGCCTACGCTCCGGGTGTTGAACTGAAGGAAGCCTGATGTCTGTTCTGATTGCCATCCCAGCCCGATACGCTTCGACCCGCTATCCGGGCAAACCATTGGTGCCGCTATCTGGCGCCACAGGTACGGCTATGACATTGATCGAACGGTCCTGGCGCGCGGCCAAGTCTGTGTCGGGCGTTGATCGGTTGGTCGTTGCAACGGACGACGACCGTATCCGCGAGGTCTCGGAGGGGTTTGGAGCCGAAGTGGTCATGACCTCTGAGAATTGTCAGAATGGCACCGAACGTTGTGCCGAAGCGCATGAAATTCTGGGCGGTGGGCATGAAATCGTGGTCAACCTGCAAGGAGATGCACCTCTGACGCCGCACTGGTTTGTCGAAGACCTGATCGCAGGTTTGCGCGCCGCACCAGATGCCGGTGTTGCGACACCCGTTCTGCGCTGCGACGGCGACGCGTTGAACAGTCTGCTGAACGACCGTAAGCATGACCGTGTTGGTGGGACAACGGCCGTATTCGGGCGCGATCACAGCGCGATGTATTTCTCGAAAGAGGTCGTACCGTTTACATCGCAGACCTATGCGGGCGACGAACCGACCCCAGTGTTTCATCACGTGGGCGTATATGCTTATCGGCCCGATGCGCTTGCGGCATATCCAGGCTGGCCCACTGGCCCGCTGGAACAACTGGAAGGGCTGGAGCAACTCAGGTTCATGGAGAACGGCCGCAAGGTCCTATGTGTCGAGGTCGAAGCCAAGGGCCGCCAGTTCTGGGAGCTGAACAACCCGCAGGACGTGCCCAAGATCGAAGAGATGATGGCGGCGATGGGGCTGGAGTAACCGATTTTCCCCATGACATCCGGCGGCCCCCACATCTTTTATACAAGCAATTTGGTTCCAAAGGACGCAAAATGACAACTATCCTCGTAACTGGCGGCGCCGGGTATATCGGCTCGCACGCGTGCAAAGCGCTGGCGAAGGCAGGCTACGTCCCGGTGACCTACGACAATCTGGTCACAGGGTGGCAGGATGCGGTGAAATATGGACCGTTCGAGCAAGGCGATCTGCTGGACCGGGACCGTCTGGATCAGGTGTTTGCCAAACACAAACCAGCCGCGGTAATGCACTTTGCGGCCCTCAGCCAAGTGGGTGACGCAATGCGCCAGCCCGGGCTGTATTGGTCAAACAACGTCACGGGTTCGTTGACCTTGATCGAAGCTGCGGTTGCAGCCGGGTGCCTGGATTTCGTGTTCTCATCCACATGCGCCACCTATGGCGAGCATGACAACGTGGTTCTGGATGAATCCACTGCGCAGTATCCACTGAATGCCTATGGAGCATCAAAACGTGCAATCGAGGATATCCTGAAAGATTTCGAAGCTGCGCACGGCCTGCGCCATGTCATCTTTCGCTATTTCAATGTCGCCGGGGCAGACCCGGAAGGAGAGGTGGGCGAGTTTCACCGACCCGAGACCCACCTGATCCCCCTGATGCTGGATGCAATTGACGGAAAGCGTGAGGGCCTGACCGTCTTTGGCACCGATTACGACACCCCCGACGGCACATGTATCCGCGACTATGTACATGTCTGCGATCTGGTCGACGCGCATGTGCTGGGATTGGACTGGCTGGAACAAGGCAAGGAAAGCCGTGTCTTCAACCTGGGCACCGGATCGGGATTTTCCGTGCTTGAGGTGATCGAGCAATCCAAATCTGTCACAAATCGCGCCGTGCCTTATTCAACCGGGCCGCGTCGGGCGGGCGATTGCACCAAGCTGGTCTCGGGCTCTGTGCGGGCCGAAACCGAACTGGGATGGACGCCAAAACGTTCAACGTTAGAGACGATGATAGCGGACGCCTGGCGCTGGCATCAGAACGGCCATTACGAAAAATGAGCCGTCCGTGACCTCCGACTCTCTGCAGAACCTGCCCCGGATCAGTTGGCGGCAAAAGTATCTGCTGCGTTGGAAACGTCGTCGGCTGCTGTGGCGGTCCTTGCGCAGTCGGCACCAATTGACGTGCCTGAAAGATCAGACCCGCGAAATCCACGCGGGCGATGTGCTGGCCTTTATCACCTTGCGCAACGAGATTACCCGCCTGCCCTGGTTCTTTCGTCACTATCGTCAATTGGGTGTGCGTCATTTTCTGATCGTCGACAACGGCAGCGATGACGGTTCAACTGAGCTTCTGCTGGATCAACCAGATGTATCTGTCTGGCAAACCTACTCCAGTTATCGGGGATCTCGGTTTGGACTGGATTGGCTGACCTGGCTTCAGATGCGATATGGGCACAATCACTGGTGTCTGATGGTCGATGCGGATGAGCTGTTGGTTTATTCCCAGTGCGATACCCGGCCCCTGCAGGATTTGACGGCCTGGTTGGACCAACAAGGCCGGGTGGGTTTTGGCGCGTTGATGCTGGACCTCTATCCCAAAGGTCCGTTGGGCCGTGACACCTATGATCCAGATACCGACCCAACAAATCTGCTGTGTTGGTTCAATGCCGGCCCCTATCGCGCCCAAAGGCAAAGCCCGATGGGCAATCTTTGGGTTCAGGGTGGGGTTCGGGAACGGATGTTTTTCAGCACGACCCGGCAACGGTCACCGACACTGAACAAACTCCCCCTGATGCGCTGGTCGCGACGCTATGCGTATGTGAACTCATGCCATTCCGCCCTGCCGCGCCACCTGAACAACGCGTATGACGGGCCGGGCGGTTCGGCGCCTTCTGGGGTGTTGCTGCACACGAAATTCCTGCCCGAGGTTGTTGAAAAGTCCAGATCCGAAAAGCAACGACGCCAGCACTTTCATGATCCGAACCAATTCGGCGCGTATTATGACGGCATCCTTAATCAACCGGACATGTGGACACCACAATCGGTGCAATACACTGGCTGGGCACAGTTGCAAGAATTGGGGCTGATGTCAGACCAAGGCTGGGTCCGGCAATGAAAACGCATCAGTCAACGACACGTTTACCTTTACCTGGGTCTAAATTGTTGCCTCAGAAGATGCAAAAGTGGCATAAACCGGTAATGCCTTGTCGTGCCACCAGTAAAGACGAGGTCGGGGAAAGCTCGCGTTATAAAAAGGGTTGGGCAGTCACGTGAGCCTGTTTGAGTCCTACAAAATGAGATTGCGGCGCAAGCGTCGTATTTTGCGTTGCCTCAGGCGACGCCGTGAACTGAAACCCGCCAGCGTCAACACATCAGCAATTCGGCGCGACGACATCCTGTTGATGAGCGTTATCCGCAACGAAAAAATCCGCCTGCCCTTTTTTCTGGAATATTACCGCAAGCTTGGCATCGACCACTTTCTGTTCGTCGACAACAACAGCGATGACGGAAGCTTTGAGTTCCTGAAGGAACAGGCCGACGTGTCGGTTTGGCGGACAACAACCAGTTACAAACGCGCGGGATATGGTCTGGACTGGTCAAACTATATCCTGCGCAAATACGCCCATGGCCATTGGGTTTTGACCGTCGATCCCGACGAGTTCTTCATCTATCCGTATTGCGATACCCGCCCGATCCGCGCCTTGACGGATTGGCTGGATGGCAGCGCCGTGCGCAGTTTTGGAACCATGTTGATCGACATGTACCCTGAAGGTCCTGTCGATGCCGAACCCTACCGAGAAGGTCAGGACCCGTTCGAAATCGCGCGTTGGTTCGATCCCGGGAACTACATGATCACCAAAAACCCGGATTACAAAAACCTTTGGATTCAAGGTGGCCCCAGGGCGCGCGTGTTCTTCCGCGAAAACCCATCCAAGGCTCCGGCGTTGAACAAGATTCCCTTGGTCAAATGGGATCGGCGGTATGTCTATGTCAGCTCGACTCATTCACTTTTGCCCCGTGGCCTAAACCAGGTTTATGACGAATGGGGCGGAGAAAAAGCCAGCGGGTCCCTGCTTCATGCCAAACTGATCAACACCCTAGGCGACAAAGCACGCGAGGAACTGGAGCGTGGTCAGCATTATCGCGGTTCGGGTGAATACAAAGCCTACGCCGCGCAGCTAGAGGAAAAACCCGTTTTCTGGTGCGAATGGTCCGAGGCTTACATAAACTGGAGACAACTTGAGATTCTGGGCCTGATGTCCAAGGGGAACTGGGCATGAGCGGTCTGGGCATCGTCATGTTGGTCCATACTTCGCTGGACCGAGCCGAACAGGTGGCGCGTCACTGGACGGCCGCAGGATGCCCTGTCGTGATCCATGTGGACCGCAAAGTAGCCGACGGTGTCTATACGCGCTTCAAAGCGTCCTGCTCGAACGATCCCAAGATTGTGTTTTCTGAACGCCACAAATGCGATTGGGGGGGATGGGGTATCGTCGCCGCTTCACAAAGCGCATCCGAGGTGATGCTGGACCAATTCCCAGACGTACGGCATGTGTTTCTGTCATCAGGAGCCTGCCTGCCGTTGCGGCCCGTTCAGGAACTGATAGATTATCTAGCCGACCGACCCCGCGTTGATTTTATCGAGAGCGCGACAACATCCGATGTCAGCTGGACGATTGGAGGGCTGGACCATGAGCGATTTACCCTGCGGTTCCCGTTTTCCTGGCGCAATCAACGCAAGCTTTTTGACGCTTACGTCAGGCTGCAACGTGCAGTGGGGTATCGCAGGCGCATTCCCGACGGTTTGGTGCCACATATGGGCAGCCAGTGGTGGTGCCTTACCCGCCAAACGCTGTCGGCTATTCTTCAGGACCCCAAACGCAAGCAGTATGACCTGTATTTCCGTCATGTTTGGATCCCGGATGAAAGCTATTTTCAAACCCTGGCCCGGCAGTATTCCACACATATTGAAAGCCGGTCCTTAACCCTGTCCAAGTTCGACTATCAGGGCCGCCCGCATATTTTCTACGACGATCACCTGCAATTGTTGCGACGCTCGGATTGCTTTGTCGCCCGCAAAATCTGGCCTCAGGCAGAGCGGTTGTATCAGGCGTTTCTGACGGACCAAACCAGCGCTATGAAACCGGCGGAACCGAACCCCGGCAAGATTGATCGCATCTTCTCGAAAGCCGTTGAAAGACGGACGCGCGGGCGCGACGGGCTGTATATGCAAAGCCGCTTTCCGCGACATGGCAGCGAAAATGGCCTGACATCTTCGCCCTATTCCATGTTTCAGGGCTTTTCTGAATTGTTTGAGGATTTCGAAACCTGGCTAGCAACGGCCACAGGCACAAAGGTCCATGGCCATCTGTTTGGACCCGACCGGGCCGAATTTGCACAGGGCGAAACCATAACAAACGGGGCCCTAAGCGATTGCGCATCGTTGCGCGACTATAACCCCACAGCTTTCCTGTCTAGTTTGATCTGGAACACGCGGGGTGAACGGCAGTGTTTTCAGTTCAGCCCTCGGGACACACAGGAAATCAACTGGCTTCTCGCACGTGACAAGAATGCTCAGATTTCGATTATCACTGGGGCATGGGCAATTCCGCTGTTTCGGTCGAACCTGAACTTTTCGGAAATCCGGTGCGAAGCCGCGCGGTTGCAGCAGATTGAAACCAAACAGCTTGAGGTTATGACCTCGGTCTGGACCAAAGCCCGTATGCGCAGCTGGACTTTGGCCGACTTCATTGAATCGCCGATGGATCCGTTGCAGACGATCCTGGACGAGATCGGTGCAAATCAGGCCAGCCACCTGACAGAAGTGCCCACCATGGTTGACTTGTCCGGGTTCGGAAAGTTCCTGCAAAACCTCAAGAACCAGGGCATGCATCCTTATCTAATGGGAGATTTCCCATCTGACGATGTGTTTGGTCGGCAAACAAAACCTTTCCGCAAACCCTATCTGGTGCAGTGACCGTCTATGGCAGCCAACTATGATTACTTCGTCGTACTGGCGGCCATGCGCACAGGATCGAATTTGCTGGAGGCAAACCTGAACGCGCTGGACGGCGTGACCTGCCATGGTGAGGCGTTTAACCCACATTTTGCCGGTAATCTGAAATCTGAAACTCTGCTGGGCCTGTCGTTGGAAGACCGTGACGCGGATCCGGCAAAGTTGCTCAAGGCCATTCGCTCGGCCCCCGGTGACATCAACGGGTTCCGATATTTCCAGGAACATGACCCACGCATCCTGAAACCGGTCCTGAATGACCCTCGCTGCGCCAAGATCATTCTGACACGCAACCCTCTGGACAGTTACCTTTCGCTGAAAATCGCGCGGGCAACCCAGCAATGGTTGCTTAAAAACGTCAAACGGCGCGTCGAGGCCGAGATTGCTTTTGATACGCAAGAATTCGCGGACTATCTGGATCAGATCCAAAGCCACCAGCACATGCTGCGGCGACATTTGCAAAAGACGGGTCAGAATGCGTTTTTCATCACCTATAATGATCTGACCGAGTTGGACGTTCTAAACGGTCTGGCGGCATGGCTGGGGGTTAAAGCGCGTTTAACCCGGCTGGATGACACGCTGAAACCGCAAAACCCGGCCCCTGCGGTTTCAAAAGTCACCAACCCCGAAGAAATGACCCAAGCTTTGAGGGATGTCGACCGCTTTGGATTGCATGAGACCAAGGGCTTTGAGCCGCAACGCGGGGCCGCCGTACCGCAATACATCGCAGCGTCAAAATCAGCCCTGATGTATTTGCCCATTCGTAATGGATTAGAGCCTGTTATTGCCCAATGGTTGGCCGATTTGGATGGCAACGCGGACGACGATTTGATCACCGATCGAAACAGAAAACAAATCCGAATCTGGCTGAAGGATCATCCCGGTCATCGAAAATTCACCGTCCTGCGTCACCCGCTGGCACGGGCGCATACGGCATTTTGCCAACACATTCTGAGCACAGGACCGGGCAGTTATAAAATGGTGCGAAACTATCTTCGTAACCGGCTCAAGATGCCAATCCCCGGACAGGTGCGGGACACGAATTATTCGGTCGAGCAGCACCGCGATGCATTTGCGGCTTTTCTGGGCTTCTTGCGCCTCAACCTGAACGGTCAGACACCAATCCGCGTTGATGGGACGTGGTGCAGCCAATCCCGGGTTTTGGACGGTATTGCCGGTTTCCTCTTGCCGGACCTGATCCTGCGAGAGGACGAGTTGGCGACAGCACTTCCCGCACTGGCACGCGAAGTTGGACATTCGAACCCGTCCGAGCCGGGCCCATGCGCACCCGATGTGCCATTTACGTTGAGCCAGATTTACGACGCAGAGCTTGAGGCGCTGGCAGCAGAGGTCTACCAGCGCGACTATGAAGTGTTTGGGTTTGGTGCCTGGGCGCCGGACGCCACTAAGGGCGCAAGGTGATAAGCGTACCTTTGTTCACCATGGCATAGATCTCTTCCATCTCGGCATTCTTGACCGCGATGCATCCCGCCGTCCAATCCGGTGTTTTGCGCGCACGCTTGAACTCGGACCGAAGATTGGGCTGGCCGTGGATGAAAATATCGCCCCCCGGATCAACGCCCGCTGCCTTGGCCTGCGCGACATCCTGAGAATTGGGGTACGAAATACCCAGCGACAGATGATAGCGGCTGCGGGGGTTCCGGCGGTCGATCAGGTATGTGCCCTCGGGCGTTCGACCATCGCCTTTCTTAGTCTTTGTTCCGCGTGGCGCAAAGCCCAAATCAACTTCATATTCACGCAATACCTGCTCATTATGCAGCAGATAGAGTTTGCGCGCGCCCTTGTTGACCACCAAAGAGGTCACTTCGGGTCCATTATATGTCAAAAATCTTGGGCTGGCGGAGGCACAAGCCGAAAGGCTCAGCGTTGCCATCGCCCCCAATCCGAATGCTCGACGATCCATTTTTTCACTGCCTGCTCTGTTTTTTGGGATTAATATGCCAAAAACCTTCAGAAACGGAAATCACTTTTTGCTGTTCATCTGCTCGGTCAGGCGACGTTCGATATTTTCTAGCCGTTCCAGCACCTCATCACGATAGGCGTCGGTTTTGACTTCATCCTCGGCGTGATGTGCATCCTGCATCGAGTTCACGATCAGACCGACCAGCAGGTTCACCACGGCAAAGGTCGTGACCATGATAAATGGCACAAAAAACAGCCATGCGTAGGGATAAACCTCCATAACGGGGCGGACGATGCCCATGGACCAGCTTTCCAACGTCATGATCTGGAACAGGGTGTAAGCCGACAGGCCCAGATCACCGAACCAAACGGGAAATGACACCGAGAACAACTTGGTCGAGATCACCGCACCGATGTAGAACAGGATGGCCATCAGCAGGAAGACGCTGGCCATTCCCGGCAGGGCCGAAATGAATCCTTCGACCACGCGCCGTAGACGGGGTGCAACAGAGATAACCCGCAACACCCGCAGAATTCGCAGGGCCCGCAGCACAGACAAGCTGCCGGCACTGGGAACAAGTGCAATGCCCACGATAAGAAAGTCGAAAATATTCCAGCCGCTGGTAAAGAACCTGCGCCCGGTCGCAATCAGCTTCATCGTGATCTCGGCAACAAAGATCGCAAGGCACAGCTTGTCCAGCGTGACAATCAGCGGTCCTGCTGCCTCCATCAGGGTGGGCGACGTCTCCATCCCCAAGAGAATCGCGTTGAAAATGATGACAGCCGTGATGAAACGTCCGAAAGCCGGGGCTTCGATGATGGTCAGCAAGCGCTGTTTGACGCCCATGTGTCGCGTTCTCCTGTCTGGTCAAGATGCGGCGTTCAGGACGAACCGCGCAGCAAGTTCCGTATGTGACGACCACCGAAATTGGTCAACGACCTGTACCCATTCAAGGGTGTAGCCTGCGTTAAAAAGGATTTTCGCGTCCCGCGCAAAGCTCACCGGGTTGCACGAAACGTAAGCAATCACCGGGCGCTTGGCTTTGGCCAGCTCTTCCACCTGCGCCTCGGCTCCGGCACGGGGTGGATCCAACACGATCGCGTCAAACGCCTTCAACTCATCGGGCATCAATGGACGACGGAACAGGTCGCGGGCCTCAGTCGTTACGCGCTTCAAACCATGCGCCTTGCGCCAACCCTGATCCAATGCCTGAACCATGGCGGACTCGCCTTCCACAGCATGAACTTCAGCAGTTTGGGCCAAGGGAAGGGAAAACGTACCGCTACCTGCAAACAGATCGACAACGCGCTTGGCGCCCTGTGTAGCCTCTGAAACAGCCTGTAATAGAGCCTGTTCTCCGTCCTTTGTCGCCTGCAGGAACGCGCCGGGTGGCGGTGTGACTTCAGCCGTTCCAAAACGTTGAAGCGGCGCTTGTCGCATGGCGATCACTTCATCATCCCAACTCAGCCGCGCCAAACCGTGTTTCTCTGTCGCTTGAGCCAGTGCCAGTTCCAACGGCCCGTCCAATGGTTTGCCGCCTTTGACGGCTACATCCAATCCCCCTTCGGAGAGTGTAAGCGTCACCGCCAGAATACCCTTACGGCTTCCTCCCAGAACGGCCAGCGCCTCGGCCACAGGAATGGCCGCGATCAACTCGGGATCCAGCAACCGGCAGTCGGGGATTTCCGTGATCGTGTCCGACGCGCGACCATGAAACCCGGCCAATGTGCCCTTCTTTGTTCGCCTTACGGCAACCGTTGCACGCCTGCGCGACTGTTCGGGTGACGTGTGGATCGGGCGCATCTGTGCATCCAGACCCTGCGCGGCCAAGGCGTTACGCACAATTTCAAGCTTCCAATCGGCCACAAAGGCGTCAGAGGCATGCTGCAACTGACACCCGCCGCAGGCTTTGTAGTGCCGACAAGGCGCCTTGACCCGATCTTCGGATGGCGTTTCCACCCGGATATCGGTCAGCACTTGACCCGTCAAAGTGCCGCTTACGACCTCACCGGGCAGGGTGCGCGGGGCATAGACCGGGCCATCGGCAATACCATCGCCCTGATGGCCAAGCCTTGTGATTGTGAATTGCTGCGTCATGAAGGGCCTGATAGCCGGGCTTTCACGTCAACAAAACCCCTTAGGGCACTTTGCGCTTGCATTGAATCGCAATACGCTGTCTCTCCCTCCGGTCGAACGCGCATTCCGATACGGTGTGGTTAAGAAAACCGCAAAGGTTCTTATTCCGCAGCTTCCGCCTGAATGAAGCCGCCTGATTGACGATGCCAGAACCGCGCATAAAGCCCGCCTTGATCCAGCAGCGCCTCATGCGTTCCGCTTTCGACAATCCGCCCCTGGTCCAGAACAACGATCCGATCCATCTCGCTGAGGGTGGACAGGCGGTGCGCAATGGCCAGAACGGTCTTACCCTCCATCACCCGATGCAGCGCGGTCTGAATCGAGGCTTCAACCTCGGAATCCAGCGCCGAGGTCGCTTCGTCCAGAACCAATATCGGCGCGTCCTTCAAAATGGCACGGGCCAAAGCGATCCGCTGACGCTGCCCGCCGCTGAGTTTTACACCCCTTTCGCCCAGATGAGCGTCATAGCCTTGGCGACCATTGGCATCCTCAAGGCTGAGGATGAATTCATGCGCCTCGGCCTTTTTCGCGGCGGTGATCATCTCATCCTCGGACGCATCCGGGCGACCGTATAGGATGTTTTCGCGCGCCGAACGGTTGAACATCGCCGTTTCCTGCGTGACCATACCGATCTGGCGGCGCAGGCTGTCTTGTGTCACCTGCGACACGTCCTGCCCGTCAATACAAATAGCGCCATTTTCCCTGTCATAGAGTCGAAGCAGCAAGGAAACGAGCGTCGATTTCCCCGCCCCTGAAGCGCCGACAATACCCAGTTTTTCGCCGGGTTTTATGGTCAGGGACAGATCGATGACGCCACCAACATCCCGACCGTAAGCAAAACTGACATGCTCGAACGAAATAGATCCGTCGTTCACGGCCAGGTCTTTTGCGTCCCCCACATCCTCGACCCGGTCCCGCTTGGCCAGCGTTTTCATCCCGTTTTCGATTTCGCCCACATTGGCATACAGACCCATCAGCGTGAAACTGACCCAACCCGTCATTTGCGCGATGCGGATTGAGACCGCACCGGCCGCAACAATATCTCCTGCGGTTGCCATGCCGAGTTGCCACAACCAAAGCGTCGCTCCCAACAGCAGCACGGGCAGTACCCCGGCCAGCGTCATCAGGATGAACCGGAAACTGGCGGACAGTTTTCCAAAATCCAGCGACCGTTCGCGCAGTTCCACCATCGAGTCGCGCGCAGCCTGATCTTCGAAAGCCGAATGCGCAAACAGCTTTACGGTCTTGATATTGGTGATCGTATCGACCACCTGTCCCGACACCATTGCTCGCGCCCCGGCTCGTGCGGCTGAACGTTTTCGGATACGCGGCAGATACCAGCGGACCAGAATAAAATAGACAACTAACCAAGCGGCAAAGGGCAGCATCGCAAGCGGGTGAATAGACCCTAACAAAAGCAAAGATCCCGCCAAAGACGCCAAAGCGAACACAATGGCGCTGATCGTTTCCGACACGACGGAAGCCATCGCGTTCGACGTTTGCATCTGCTTCTGCGCAATGCGCCCAGCAAAATCATCGTCGAAATACGTCACCGACTGGCCCAGCGTCCAACGGTTCAGCTTGGCCAACACCAAAGGGGTGATGTTGGGCATAACGATGTAGTTGTTCGACAAGGACGACAGGCCAAACAAGATCGGACGCACCAGCATAAAGAACGCAACCGCGCCGAAAATCATCCACATGTTTTGCGCGGTCAGAAACTGTTCGGGACCGCTGGACGTTGCCACATCAATCACGCGACCCAAAATCCAGGCCGTGCCAGCCTCCATCGCACCGGCAGTGGCCGAGAAGAAGGCTGCAACAAACAACATCGGCCAGGCCCCGGACAGACTCCAGCGAATGAACGCCCCCAACGTCTGTGGTGGGGGCGTTTCAGTGGTTTTGAACGGTTGGATGAGGTCAGCAACCCTCATTCCGCGGCCTCCGGATTCATGAAGCCGCCAGATTGCCGCGCCCAGAACTGCGCGTAAAGGCCACCTTGCGCCAGAAGGTCAGAATGCGCGCCTTCTTCAACGATACGGCCACCGTCCATGACCAGAATACGGTCCATCTGCGCGATCGTGCTGAGCCTGTGCGCAATGGCGATCACGGTTTTGCCTTGCATCATGCCGTAAAGGGTTTCCTGAATTGACGCTTCAACCTCGGAATCTAGGGCGGATGTCGCCTCATCCAACAACAAAATCGGTGCATCTTTTAGGATCACCCGCGCCAGTGTCACGCGCTGCCGCTGCCCGCCGGACAGCTTTACACCACGCTCTCCAACATGCGCATCGTACCCGGTGCGTCCCTGCGGATCTTGCAGGTCAAGGATGAAGTCATGCGCTTCGGCCTGCTTGGCGGCCTCTATCATCTGTGCTTCGGTCGCGTTGGGGCGTCCATAAAGGATGTTGTCCCGAACCGACCGGTGCAGCAAAGCGCTGTCCTGCTGAACCATGCCGATATGGCTGCGCAGGCTGTCCTGCGTGACATCCGCGATGTTCTGCCCGTCAATCAGGATCGCACCGCGTTCGACGTCATAAAACCGCAAAAGCAGCTTGACGAGGGTCGATTTACCAGCGCCAGACCGCCCAATCAGACCGATCTTTTCGCCGGGCTGAATGGTCAGGTTGATATGGTCCAGGCCACCGGTTTCACGGCCGTAATGGTGCGACAGGTCGCGGATTTCGATCTCGCCTTTGTTCAGCTTTAGCGACTTGGCATCAGGCGCATCCAGCAACTGGATCGGCTGGGCAATCGTCTCCAACCCCTCGGCAACTACGCCAAGCTGGCGGAACAGGCTGGTCAGCGCCCACATGATCCATCCGGTCATGGCATTCAGGCGCAGGGTCAACGCGGTTGCCGCTGCGACCACGCCAACCGAGGCTTGGCCCTGCATCCAAAGCACAATCGCCCAACCAACTACCCCGACGATCAAAAAGCCGTTCAGAGTGACCAGAAACGCATCCATAATGGTGAAAATCCGCATCTCAACCTGCACGGTTCGGCGGGTTTCTTCGATTGCCTCGCGGGCATAGGTCATTTCTTGATCCGCATGCGCGAACATTTTGACCGAATGGATGTTTGTGTAGTTGTCGACCACACGCCCCGTCACAGTCGAACGTGCATCAGATGCCGCCTTGGACGCCGGACCAACACGCACGATCGCCCATCGGACCAACACCGCATATAGCGCAAACCAGATAACCAACGGCAAAAGAAGCCGCGGATCGGCGGCCATCAGCAAGACAGCAGCCCCAATCAGATAAGCCAGCGAGAAGGAAATCGCGTCAAAGACCTGAAAGACCACCTCACCTGCGGCAGGCGGTGTCTGCATGATCCGGTTGGCAATCCGCCCGGCAAAATCGTTTTCAAACCAACTGACCGACTGACGCAAAACGTGTTTATGCGCCCGCCAGCGGAACAGAGTGCCGTATTGAGGTAGGATCGCATTGTTGATCACCAGCACATCCAGAATATGCAGAACCGGCCGCAGCAGAAGGATGAACGCCGCCATCAGCAGCAATTCGGTCCCGTGATCCTGCCAGACTTCGGTGGGAGAGCCGACAAGCAAATCTACGACGCGCCCCATGTAATAGATCAGACCGACCTCAACCCCCGCCACAACAATGGATAGCAGCGTGGCCCAGACAAACACGCGGAAAAACGGCCGGGAATAGTCCAGCATGAACGGCCACAGCTTTGTCGGTGGCGCGTTGGACTCTTTGTAGGCGACAAAAGGGTCAATGAGGTTTTCAAAATAGCGAAACATGGAGAGTGCTCCGATTGAGCAGAAATGTAGACGTGCGAAGAAGAATGGCGCCTGAACACCACCCTTTACGGGGCAAGTGTCCTGGCTTTAGCCGAACCAGATCCCGTAATACATTCGCTGTCCTCCATCCATGTGACAGCCGCACGTAAGCACAATCTTTTTGATTTGTCATCCCCTTTTGAGACTTAGCGCTAACTTGCCAGCAACTCCTCGCGCGACAACGCAAAGCCGGACGCGATCCAGCGGCTTTCAAGCTCGGCCAGTTTCTGGCCCAGCGCTGGGCCTGTGAAGTTGGGGATCAGATCTTTGGCTTGAATTGGGAAACGGGCAGCCGCCCCTGTATGTAAGTCATGCCTCAGGTCTTCGGACCAAGGTTGTTCCAAAAAGGCGCAACGCAAAAGTGTCTCGTGCAAACCGCCTTCATCGCCATAGCGATAGCCCAACTCGGCCACGCTGGTGGTGGCTTGTGCCTCCTCTCGCATCCGGGTCAGACGTTGCAGCTGCGAACGGCTCAACCGCAATGTCGCTGCGTCTTCGGGCGTGGCAATGGCTGCCAGCCGTCGCACCGGATCGGGATCAGCACCTGCGGCTTGTTCGAGGGCGACAAGAGGCGAAAGGGATCGGTCATTTGCACCCGGCAACAACTGTGCCAAGACACCCGTGCTGCGCATTGTTGCAATGGCAGGGGCGGGATCGGGCGCTGCCAGTAGTTTCAGCAGTTCCGCCCCGACCCGTTCGCGCGACAGTGATTTCAACCCATCAAGATTGGCACCAATGGCGGCCAGAGCGTCGGGATCAAATCCAGCGCCCGCGTCACCATACCAGGCATGAAACCGGAAATACCGAAGCGAGCGCAAATAATCTTCGCGGATACGATTCTCTGCCGTTCCAATGAACCGAACCCGACGTGCCTGTAGGTCGGGTAATCCACCGAGCGGGTCTAACACTGCGCCATCGGGCCGTGCGTAGATCGCGTTCATGGTGAAATCGCGCCGGGCCGCGTCTTCCTCGACGTGATCAGAGAACGCAACAACAGCGCGCCGCCCGTCGGTTTCCACGTCACGTCGGAAAGTAGTGATCTCGTGAGGGATACCGGCACTGACGACCGTGATCGTTCCGTGATCGATACCCGTTGGAATAGCCTTGAGCCCCGCAGCCTGCGCCATCTCAACAACCTGCTGGGGTCGCGCGTCGGTGGCAATATCGATATCCGAGACAGGTGCGCCCAAAAGCGCGTTGCGCACACAGCCACCCACAAAAAGTGCCTGCGCACCAGATGCAGTCAGGGCGGCGCACACCAGTTGGGTCGCTGGTTCACTGACCCAAGGCTCGTTTATCTGCATCATTCATTCACCCGTGCTGCAAGCCCGCGCAATATGCGGGCCGTCGCGCCCCAAATATAATAAGGGCCGTACGGAACTGCGTAGTATCTGCGTTTCTGACCACGCCAGCGACGCGACTCAATCAGATAATTCTCGGGATTTAGAAGATGGGCAAGAGGGGTCGAGAAAACCTCGTCCACCTCGCCGGGCTCGGGCACAGGCTTGAATGTGTCTCGCACGATTGCGACCACAGGGGTGACGTTGAAAGAGGTGACCGTTTCATGCATGGGCAGAAACCCCAAAACCTCGGGCTGGTCAACGGGCAGCCCAATCTCTTCCTGCGCCTCGCGCAGGGCTGCCGCGGTTACGTCGGCGTCACCTTCATCCTGCTTACCGCCCGGAAATGCGATCTGACCGGGGTGATGCTTCAGGGCTGAGGACCGTTTGGTCAAAAGCACCCGAGGCGTTTCATAAGCCAGAGAGATTGCCACCAGAACACCGGCAGGGCGCAGCCGCCGCCCGGGTGGCAAAACAGTGTCAGGGTTCAGGTCAAAGTCGCTGGACCCGTGACCGGGGCGGCGCAAGGCCGCCCGGATCTTTTCAACCGGATCATGCACCTTTGCTGTCTTCAGCTTCAAAGCCCACAGTTGCCGGATCCAGCACGTAATGCGCACCACAGAACTGGCAATCAGCCGTAACCAGACCTTCAGGCGTTGTCATCTTTTCGATGTCCTTCGCCGAATAGATCGACAAGCTCTGGCGCACTCGGTCCTCGGAGCAGGTACAGCCAAATTGAACCGATTGCGCATCATAGACACGTGGATGTTCCTCATGGAACAGGCGAACCAAAAGGTCGGTCGGCGCAACCGAAGGGCCGATCATTTCCAGATCTTCGACAGTATCCAGCAGGATATTGACGCGGCCCCAGTTCTCACCCTCTTCGCCGTCTACCAGATCGCTGGCGGTCAGGATCTCACCGGTACCTTCGCCAGATGCTGCAAAGGGCGACGCTTTGGGCATGTGCTGCAACATGATGCCGCCAGCGCGCCAATGCTCGCCCACGCCGGGCTCGGTCGATTTACCAAAGCTCAGCGAAAACCGCGTCGGCAACTGCTCAGACTGGGCGAAATACGCCTCGGCACATGCGCTCAGCGATCCACCCGCCAGCGGCGTGATGCCCTGATACGGTTGCGTGCCTTCGCCCTGGTCGATCATGATGGCGAAATACCCCTCGCCCACCTGATCAAAAGGCGCCGCGTCGGTCAGCCGGTCGCGGTCAAAGCTGGCATATGCGCGGATTTGAGCGGCTTGGCCCTCTTCCTGCGGCGCGTAATAGTCGGTTGCGATCATGCGCACCGCCCCTTTGGACTGCACCTGCAACGACAGCTTCCAGCGCAACGCAACGGTCTGGCCGATCAACGCGGTCAGCAAGGCCATTTCAGCCACCAGCGCTTCGACTTGCGGCGGATAGTCGTGCTGCTTCAGGATGCCATCCAGCACGCCATCCAAACGGGCCACGCGGCCGCGCATGTCGGATGCATCAAGTTGAAAGGGCAGGACGGTATCGTCCCACGCGATTTTTGTTCCAAGAGACATGGGGTTTCCTTACACGCCACAGGTTGGCATACCGGCACCATATAGGTCGTACAGATTGGGTTTTAAGGGGCCTTACATGATCAGACGGTTTGGCGAAACCCCTCAGGCAGGGCAGAAATACACGCATCGACCCGGCGTGTACGTGCTTTTGCCTCGTGGACGATCATTGCTGGTGACATGGTATGACGACGGCCTCAACCCAGAGCTGCAACTGCCGGGCGGAGGAATTGATCCGGGCGAATCGCCAATCACGGCCCTGCATCGCGAGGTATACGAAGAAACAGGCTGGCTGGTTGCCAACCCGCGCCGTGTCGGTACCTTTCGCCGCTTTACCTATATGCCTGAATACGATCTGTGGGCGGAAAAGGTCTGCATGATCTATCGCGCGCGTCCCGTCCGCCGCATCGGACCGCCAGCCGAGGCGTTTCACGAAGCACGATGGATAGATACGGCAGATGCGATTGAAAAACTGGGCAATGACGGTGACCGACATTTTGCCAGAATGCATCTTTGGTCGCTTTAAGGGCCGTTATATTCGAAGAACACGGCCGAAACGTCATCGCCGATTCCTTCTTTGGGCGACATGACCTGGGTCAGTCGCCAGAACATGTCATCCAGAAACTCGGACCCGCCATTCTCTGAAACACAGTTTTGCGCCATTTCTTGCAAACCGCCTTCATCCAAAAGGCCACCATCTGCCAGAGGGCATTCGGTAAACCCGTCAGAATACAACAACAGCTTGTCCCCGGGTTGCAGTTTCGTCTCGATCTGATGGAAGCCCGCATCCTCGATCAAGCCTATCGGCAAACCACCGTCACCCAGAAATTCACTGCTGCCATCTTTACGTAACAAAAGGGGGTGCGGATGCCCGGCCTGCACCATCTTCATAAGCCCGTTGCGCAGATCAACAATGGCATAGACCATCGTGAAGTATTCCTCGATCCCCGTATCTGCCATCAGGCGGGAGTTGAGCGTTTTGGCGACATCCTCGGGCGGCAAGAGCGCGTAGAACTTGTTGAACCGCTGTTCCATCGCAACGTTCTGGTCAAAGTGCTTGCTGGACAGATAGCCTCCCAATCGGGCCGTCATCATGGCCGATGTGATGCCGTGGCCGGACACA
Source organism: Ruegeria sp. HKCCD4884 (assembly GCF_013110855.1). NCBI lineage: Bacteria > Pseudomonadati > Pseudomonadota > Alphaproteobacteria > Rhodobacterales > Roseobacteraceae > Ruegeria > Ruegeria sp. HKCCD4884. Next base: position 102,501 of record NZ_WVRJ01000009.1, on the reverse strand, counting down.
TCAATGCTGTAGAACCCCAACCGATTCACGCCGGGCGAGAACATGCCAACAAGATCGCCGCCAATATGGCCGCATGGCTTTAGCAAAAGGCTGACGCGCGAGTTGCCAAAATCCCGAGATAGCTCGGGCACCAGGGATTCTTGAATCTTACGCGCCTGCATCAGATCTTTGTCGATCGCGTCATGCGCCAGTTTCAGCTCTTCCAACGCGGATTCGATCAGGCGGTTTTTCTGCGAAAGCTCGCGCTGCATGTCCAGAATACGCGCCCCGGCGGAAATGCGCGCCCGCAATTCGTCGGCTTCTAGAGGTTTGATCAGAAAATCATCCGCCCCGGCATCCAGACCGCGTGCGACCTCTTGCTTTTCGCTTTTGGACGTTAGCAGGATGAAATAGCTGTATTGATCCGTTTCCAGAGCGCGAAATGCGCAACAGAACTCCAGCCCGCTCATCCCCGGCATAACCCAGTCGCTGAGCACAAGGTCGGGCGGGTCTGTCCGACACAGCTCCAACGCGGCCTCCCCAGTATCAGCCTCGACTACATCAAACCCCCATTTTCTGAGCGAAGCCACCAGGATGCGCCGCTGCAAACGGCTGTCATCCACAACCAGCACCTTGCGGATCGCGCCGAAGTCCAGATCTGATCTGGTGTCCTCAAGACTCGCCCCTGGCACCATTTACCCTCTGCTCTCATGAGATTGACCGGTCAGGGCGACCCTAGCCTTCGTGGGTTTAACATCCGGTGAAGACATGACCCACGTTCAGACATTGCCGTTAACTGGGCTTTTACCAGCCGTGGCTTACCCAGAACCTTACAGATAGGTCGACGGGTAGCGCATCATGATCCACTGGGACAGAGTCAGGCAATTGCGGGACGAAGTTGGCCCCGATGAATTTGACGAGGTGGTCGAGATTTTTCTGGAAGAGGTGCAAGAGGTCATTGCGCGCCTGCATCACGACACCAACCGGATCGAATTGGAACAAAACCTGCATTTCCTGAAGGGTAGCGCGCTCAGCCTTGGCTTCGATCAGTTCTCGAAACTCTGTCAGGACGGCGAACGGCAGGCCGCAGCAGGTCAGGGTGCGGAGGTTGATCTGCCAGCCCTGCTGGCCGTTTATGACAGCTCGAAACTCAAATTCGTATCAGAGCTGTGCGAAAACCTGAGTTAGATTACAAACTGCGCAAGTGTCTCGTCTTCGGTGATGTCGGTATAGGTGAACCCGGCCTCGTCCAGATGCGCAAACAAGCGCATGAAGTTTTCAGGCTTGCGGGTTTCAATCCCGATCAGGACCGAGCCGAAATTGCGCGCTGATTTTTTCATATACTCAAAGCGGGCGATGTCATCTTCGGGGCCAAGAATGCCCAGAAACTCTTTCAACGCGCCCGGGCGCTGCGGCAGGCGCAGGATGAAGTACTTTTTCACCCCGGAATAGCGCTGCGCGCGTTCTTTGACCTCGGGCAAACGTTCGAAATCGAAATTACCGCCGGACGTCACGCAGACTACGGTCTTGCCGCGCACAAAGCTTTGAACATCGCCCACTGCTTCAATCGCCAAAGCCCCAGCCGGTTCAAGCACGATGCCTTCGACATTCAGCATCTCAATCATGGTGGCGCAGATACGGTCTTCGGACAGGACCAGCACATCCGACAGGTGGCGCGATTTCAGCAAATCGAACGGCTTCTCACCAATTCGTCCGACCGCCGCGCCATCGACGAAGGTATCCACATGATCCAGCGCAACGGGATGCCCCGCCGCCAATGCGGCACGCAGACATGCGCCCCCAGCGGGCTCGACAAACAAGCAATGACTGCGATCCCCGAACCACGTCGCCACGCCGGAGGACATTCCGCCACCACCAACCGGCAAAACGACATGATCCGGTACACCGCCCAGTTGCTCTTCGATCTCGACCGCCAATGAGGCCTGACCTTCGATTACATCCGCGTCGTCAAACGGTGACAGGAAATGCCCGCCCTGCTGTGTGCACCAAGCTTGGGCAGCAGCCAGCGTGTCATCAAAATAATCGCCGGTCAGGTGAATCTCGATATTGTCGCCGCCAAAGATTCGGGTCTTTTGGATTTTCTGCTGTGGCGTCGTGACCGGCATGAAGATCACGCCTTTGACCCCCAGATGCTTGCACATGAACGCCACGCCCTGCGCGTGATTACCCGCACTGGCACAAACGAACAGATCCTGGCCCTGCTGCTTGCGCATCGCATTGAACGCGCCCCGGATCTTGTACGACCGCACCGGGCTGAGGTCTTCGCGTTTGAGCCAGATGTCCGCACCATAACGGTCGGACAAATGGGCGTTCCGCTGCAACGGCGTTGCTGGAAACACAGAGCGCATCGCCTGTTCGGCGGCGCGGGCGCGGGTCATGAAATCAGTCATGACCGTTTCACTGCCGCATCACCGCGTTAAGGGCAAGGAATACATATGTGTACGCGGGTCAGGAGAGTTCGCGTTTTTCGATGAACACGCCGTACATGGTTGTAAAAATGCTGACATTGATCATCGGAAGGATAAGCGTGCCGAAAAACACGGTCAGCAATATCCCCAGAACCGGAATGAAGGCCAGCAATGTAAAAACAAGCTGAACAGCAAACTGAAACAGAAAGGCTACGATGAGCAGGACTAGAATCGCACCGGCAGTTCCTGCTGTGTTTTTCCAAGCTTCGCCAAGTGTTATGGGGCTGCCAATAGCTGCTGCGGGCAAAATAATGGAAAGCCGATACAAGCAAACGGCCAGAAACAGCAGATATGCCACAAGCAATAGAATTCCGAGAACAGGCGAACTTTGAACGAAAGTGCCGAGAACCACGCCACCCGGAAGCCACGCGATTGCCATCAATAGTACAAGCAATATAGCGCGCCCGAAATATGCGAGAATTCGGTCAGAACGGAATGTTGGCAATATACCGTTGGGATACTCTTCCAGCAGAATGAACCTGTGCCACGACACCGCAATCCAGAACATGGTTACAAAGATCACCGCAATCAGCCCAAAAACCAAAAGCAGGATAGAGCCAGGCGACGTGCCGGGCGGCAATTCTCCCGTTTCTGCTTCAAACGCTTCCAGCGGAACGCCTGACACCATGAACAATGCGACAATCAACGCGGTGGCAATCAACGCAGGACCAAATGTGATCTGTAGCACCTGCTTGAGATTTCCAAAAACCATCCGCACCGAATGCACAAAAATCTGCCATCCCAACATCCGAATACTGCCCCTTCAACCAAACATTGTTTTAATTGCGTATGTTTCACCTTAATTCCCGTTCTGCGTCAATCCACACAGCTTGCCCCCGCGTTCAAAACCCGCTAGGGGCCAATCGTTCTACGCATAAAGGGAAGTCAGATGTCCGCGCCCAAGAAAGTTGTTCTGGCCTATTCCGGTGGCCTTGATACCTCGATCATTCTGAAATGGCTGCAGACCGAGTATGGGTGTGAGGTCGTGACCTTCACCGCCGATCTGGGTCAGGGAGAAGAGCTAGAGCCCGCACGCCAGAAGGCCGAGCTGCTGGGGATCAAGCCCGAGAACATCTATATCGAGGACATCCGCGAAGAATTTGTACGCGACTTCGTGTTCCCAATGTTCCGCGCCAACGCGCAGTATGAAGGGCTGTATCTGCTGGGTACGTCCATCGCGCGCCCGCTGATCTCGAAACGTCTGGTTGAGATCGCCGAAGCCACCGGCGCCGATGCCGTGGCCCACGGCGCGACCGGCAAGGGCAACGATCAGGTGCGGTTCGAACTGGCAGCATACGCGCTGAACCCCGAAATCAAGGTCATTGCCCCCTGGCGTGAATGGGACTTGACCAGCCGCACCAAGCTGCTGGAGTTCGCCGAACAAAACCAGATCCCGATTGCCAAGGACAAGCGCGGCGAGGCGCCCTTCTCGGTCGATGCGAACCTGCTGCACACCTCGTCCGAGGGTAAGGTTCTGGAAGACCCTGCCGATATGGCACCCGACTATGTCTATCAGCGCACCGTCCACCCCGAGGATGCGCCGAACGAGCCCGAGTTCATCGAGATCGGCTTTGAAAAAGGCGACGCGGTCAGCATCAATGGCGAGGCGATGAGCCCGGCCACCATCCTGACCAAGCTGAACGAATATGGCGGCAAGCACGGCATTGGCCGTCTGGACCTGGTCGAAGGCCGGTTCGTGGGCATGAAATCGCGCGGCATCTATGAAACACCGGGCGGCACCATCCTGCTGGAAGCGCATCGCGGGATCGAATCCATCACTATGGACCGCGGCGCAATGCACCTGAAAGACCAGCTGATGCCGCAATATGCCGAGCTGATCTATAACGGCTTCTGGTATTCGCCCGAGCGTGAGATGCTGCAAGCCGCCATCGACAAATCGCAAGAGCATGTCACCGGCACCGTTCGTGTGAAACTGTACAAGGGTCTGGCCTCGACCGTAGGCCGCTGGTCGGATCACTCGCTGTACTCTGAGGCGCACGTGACCTTTGAGGAAGACGCTGGTGCATACGATCAGACAGACGCAGCCGGTTTCATCCAGCTGAACGCACTACGCCTGAAACTTCTGGCCGCACGCGACAAGCGTTTGTCCAAGTGATCGACGAAGACGATAACGACGACGAACTCGATATGTTCATCGAGGCGCAGGACACGGTTTGGGCCGATGTCCTGCGTGAATTGGAACAGGGGCAGAAAACCAGCCACTGGATGTGGTTTGTGTTTCCGCAACTGGCCGAGCTGGGCCAATCTCATATGGCGCAGCTTTACGGCATAGAAGATCTGGACGAGGCAACGGCCTATTTGGCCCACCCCGAACTGCGCCGTCGGCTGACGGAAGCAGCGTCGCTGATGCTGTTGCACAAAGGGCGAGATGCGGCTGACGTCCTGGGTGGGGTTGATGCAAAGAAGCTGCGATCTTCGATGACGCTGTTTTCTTCTGTCGCGGATGCTCCGGTCGAGTTTCAGGCCGTTCTCGACGCCTTTTACGATGGTCGGGCCTGCGATCGGACAACGCAGATACTTGGTGCGTCATAAAGCCAAGCTCCCGTTGGGTCAGCCTTGCCTGCGCGCCGTCTGACCCTTTACGCATTCGGAAACTGCGAAAGGAACCCGGATGCTTGAAGACATCGCTGATGGAATTCAAAAGGGCTTAGACGGCAAAACCTTTGATGGCTCGTTGAAATTCGACTGTGGCGCAGACGGGGTGATTGTTCTGGCCGACAATCAGGCCACGACGCAGGATCAGGACACGGATTGTACCATCCGTATCTCACAAGACAACCTGACCAAGCTGCTGACAGGGAAACTGAACCCGATGACGGGTGTCGCTATGGGCAAGCTCAAGATTTCGGGCAATATGGGCGTCGCGATGAAGCTGGGTCAGCTGCTCGGCTAAACTCAGCGCAATTCTGCAATGGATTTCTGCATTGCCAGAATCAACGCGTCCCGTTGCTCGGACAGCTCGGCTTGGGTTTTCCCTGCGGCCTCAGCCATCACACCTTCTGTAAGCTGCTGGGCGACATCATCAGTCAAATAGACCTGACCCAAATCATCCCACCATCCATTGAACGTATCGGTGAAATGGTCGCAAAAGGCTTTCAACCCACCCTTGCCAGCGCCGAGGTTGAATAACATGGTCGGCCCCATCGCCGCCCACCTTACACCCGGTCCTGCCCAGACGGCTTTGTCCACATCTTCGACCGACGCAACACCCGACACCACAAGATGAATGGCTTCACGCCACAAAGCAGCTTGCAACCGGTTTGCTACATGGCCGGGCACCTCTTTGTTGACCCGGATCGTGGTCTTACCCACGCTTTCATAAAACGCCTGTGCCGCATCAACCACACCATCGGAAGTTTTCTCATTCCCCATCACCTCAACCAGCGGGATTAGGTGCGGTGGGTTGAAGGGATGTCCCAAAACAAAATGCGACGGGTCAGACCATCCAGGCTGCATTTGGCCAAGTGTTAGACCCGATGCAGAGCTGGCGACGATTGCGCCCTTGGACAAAGCAGGCTCAATCTCGGCAAAGGTTGCATGTTTTATCTGCAAACGCTCAGGCACATTTTCCTGAACAAATCCCGCATCAGCCACTGCGGCAGCAGCGCTGGAATGAAACGTGATGGCGTCCGGGTTTCCATTCTCTGTCAAGCCCAGCGCACCAAGGGTCGACCATGCATTCTCTACATACTGGCATACTTTCCTTTCGACGTTCGGGTCAGGATCAAAGAGGGCAACAGAACGCCCGGATGCCAGAAAAAGAGCTGCCCAACTAGCGCCAATGACGCCTCCGCCCAAGCAGGCCGTGTGTTGTATTTCCATCAGAACAATCCCGGGTTCAAAGGTGAAGCTGCTGTCATACCACCATCCACGGTGAAAAGCTGACCTGTGGCAAAGCTTGCCTCATCCGAAGCCAGCCAGACCGCCATGCTCGCAATATCCTCGGGTTTCCCAAAACGACCTGCAGCATGGCGGGCAATCGCATCCTTGTGCGCGGCATCAGGGTCATTGGCCAACTCGAACGCGGCGTCCAGCATTCCTGTTTCAATCCATCCGGGGCAAATCGCGTTGCAGCGGATCTTTGGCCCGTGATCGACCGCAATAGAACGGGTCAAGCCATGCACAAATGCCTTGGACGCGTTGTAAAGCGCCATGGACGGATCAGCGGTATTCCCTGAAATAGAGCCTATATTAATGATCGCAGCGCCCTCATCCATCCGAGGTATGTAAGCCCGGCACATATTGAAGACGCCCTTGCAATTGGTGCCAATCACAGCTTCCCAATCCGCGTCCGAACTGTCTGGAACAGTCTTTTCGACCTGCACACCAGCATTATTCACCAGAATGTCGATGCCGCCTGCGGCCTCGGCCAACGCTTCGACAGCGTCCGTGTCCGTGACATCCAGCGGACACCAGATGATGTCGTCAGCCAACCCATCAGGCCGCGCCCCGCGTCCACATGTCGTCACTGTCGCGCCTTCACGGCGAAAGGCTTCGACTATTCCGCGACCAATGCCTTGCCGCCCACCTGTCACAAGCGCTCTTTTCCCAGCCAACCGCATCAGTGTGCCACCATCACATGGCGCACGGAAGTGTAGGCATCCAGCGCATAAACCGACATGTCACAACCCGTGCCTGATCCTTTCATCGCAGCCCAGGGCATTTCCGCCGCTGGCATTCCGTGCGTATTCACCCAGGTCATGCCGTACCGCAGCTGCGCCGCCATTTTCATCGCGGTCGAGACATCCTTGGTCCAGACAGACGACGCCAACCCGTACCGCCCCGCGTTTGCAATCCGAAGGGCTTCGTCCGCCTCGGTAAATCGCGACAGAGTCACGACCGGGCCGAACACCTCGCTGCATGCGATCTCAGCGTTATTATCCACATTTGCGACGACGGTCGGCTGATAGAAGAACCCTTCCCCCTCACCAACCTTGCCACCTACGGCGATCTCAGCGCTGCTGCGGGCGCGATCGACAAATCCGGCGACCCGGTCGCGTTGGGCGGCTGATACGATAGGCCCCATTTCTGTACCATCGGACTTTGGCGCACCGATCCTGATCTGAGCAACCTGATCAGCGACGGCAGCAACCACTTTGTCGTATACATCATCCTGCACCATCACCCGACAGGGCTGAGCGCAATCCTGACCTGCGTTGAAGAACGAACCGTATCGGATCGTCTCGGCCACGGCGTCGATATCAGCATCATTGAACACGATGACCGGCGCCTTGCCCCCAAGTTCCAGATGTACATGGCGGATCTGGTTGGATGCAGCCCGCATCGCGGCCATTCCGGTCGCAGGTGAGCCGGTGATTGAGATCCCTTCAATCCGAGGGTCATTGATCAGGCTGTCACCAACCGACATGCCCCGACCATGGACTACGTTCAACACACCTTTGGGCAATACATCTGCCAGCAACTCTGCCAGCCGCAGCGTGGCCAGCGGCGTGATTTCGGACGGTTTCATAACAATGGTGCAACCTGCCGCCAGGGGGGCAGCGATCTTCCATGCCGCCATCATAAGCGGATAGTTCCATGGCGCGATGGAAGCCACTGGGCCAATCGGATCCTTGCGGATCATTGACGTGTGGCCCGCTGCGTATTCTCCGGCCACCGACCCGCTCATCGTGCGTGAGGCACCGGCCATGAAGCGGAAAGTGTCGATGGTCAGAGGCATCTCTTCATCGCGGGCCATCGGCCATGGCTTGCCAACATCAAGCGTCTCTAACTCAGCCAATTCATCGATGTTTTCTTCCATTACATCCACAATCGCGTGCAGATATCCCGACCGTTCGGAAGGCGTAACAAGCCGATAGGCGTCAAAGGCTTCATGGGCAGCACACGTTGCGGCTTCGATCTGCTCGGGCGTCGCCTCGGGCACATGGGCCACGGTTTCACCGGTAGATGGATCCAGAACGGGCAGAGCATCGCCCTGACCTTCTACCATCGCTCCGTTAATCAGCATCTTTGTCTGCATGTCGTCCCCCGTCAAAAAGCTGTCTGGTCGTTGCCCTTCAGACCCAGCCGTTGGCGGGCCTCGTCCGGCGTTGCGACCGTCAGGCCAAGATTTTCGATGATTGAGCGAATCTTGCGGACCTGATCAGCGTTGGACTTCGCCTTTTCGCCGGGCCCGATGTAAAGGCTGTCTTCCAGCCCAACCCGTAAATTGCCACCAAGGATCGCAGCCTGTGTCGTGAAGGCCATTTGGTGGCGACCTGCGGCCAGCACCGACCATTCATAGCTGCCGCCAAACAACTTTTCGGCAATTGTGTGCATATGCATCAGGTTGTCGGGATCAGCCCCCACGCCACCCAGAATGCCAAACACCATCTGGATGAAAAATGGCGGTTTCACCCAGCCTTGATCTACCACCCAAGCCAGGTTGTAGAGGTGCCCCAGATCATAGCATTCAAACTCGAACTTCGTGCCGTGACCTTCGCCCAATTCCTTCATCGCGTATTCGATATCGGCAAACGTGTTACGGAAAATGAAGTCGCGGGTCATGTCCAGAAATTCGGGTTCCCAGTCATGTTTCCAGCCTGAATATTTCTGCATCATCGGGAAGATGCCGAAGTTCATCGACCCCATGTTCATGCTGGCCATTTCGGGGCTGGCTCGTAAAGCCGCGCGCAGGCGTTCTTCGCGGGTCATGCCCAACCCGCCACCGGTTGAGACATTCATCACAGCACCGGTTGCTTGTTTGATGCTGGGCAGGAACTGCATAAAAAGGTCAGGGTCCGGATCTGGTTGACCGTTTTCCGGATTGCGGGCATGAAGATGGATGATCGAAGCCCCGGCCTCGACGGCACCAATACTGGCCTCGGTTATTTCGCTTGGCGTGATGGGCAAGTGTTCTGACATGGTCGGCGTATGAATCCCACCAGTTGGAGCACAAGTAATGATAACCGGTTTGCTCATAGCTTCATCTGCTGGACTTGTGCGCTCAGCCCTCCGTCCAGAACCCAAAGTTGACCGCTTGCATAGCGCGCCTCGTCCGAAGCCAGCCAATTCACCAGATTGGCGATATCATCCGGCGTGCCATATGTGCGCATCGGGTGCACATCGCGCACGGCCTGCTGCAACTGGTCGATGGTCTTGCCGCCGCCACCCGAGCCATCGCCTGTGAAGAAGCTTTGCAACATGGGTGTGTCGACATAGCCGGGGCATATGGCATTCACGCGAATACCCTCCGGCCCGTGATCACACGCCATAGCACGCGTCAAGGCATGAACCGCACCTTTGGTCGCGCAATAGGCGGCAAGGCCGGGGTCCGCAATGAACCCATCGTAACTCCCGAAATTGATAATCGAGGTTGACGTTCCCGACGCGGCCCCTTTGCGCAACAGCGGCAATGCATGTTTTGAGGTCAAAAATGTACCCGTGACATTCACAGCGAAGGACAGGTTCCATTCCTCTAGCGTTGTCTGTTCAATCGTCTTTTCAATCTCGATGCCAGCGGCGTTGACCAGAATGTCCAATTGGCCAGCCTCGGCCGTAACCTGTTCCATCGCGGCTATTGCATCAGCTTCTTGCGTGACGTCCAGCTTTACAAAGATGCTGCCATCGTCATCATGAGCCGCCAGGGACCCTTCTGGCGTCAGATCAGCCGCATAGACCCGCGCACCTTCCCGCAGAAAACGTGCCACGATCGCGCGCCCGATCCCGCCGCGCCCACCGGTTACAAGCGCTGTTTTGCCGTCCAGCATCATTCTTTGGTCTCCTTCAATGGCGGATAGCGATAGCGAGTCGCTGCAACTGTCCAATCCATGTGATTGCGCACATATTCCTGCGTTGCATCTCGTGGCGGGGTGTAATCCCAGGCCTCTCCGGCACCCGCCTCCATCGCGGCGTGCAAGGCGCGCCGGGACTTTTGCGTTGCAATGACGTCCGCACGCAGGTTTTCGCTGTTCCAACGTCGCGCTACTTCTTCAGCAAACTGCGCGGACTGCTCAGCGTAAGCCGGGTCATCGGCCACATTCACCTTTTCCAACGGGTCCTTGGACAGGTCATAAAGCTGAGGTGGGTCCGGGTCGCAGTGAATATACTTCAACGGCCCGCGCCGGATCATGAACACCGGATAGGGCGTCATCTCGGCGCAATACTCGCCGACGGCTTCATCCACAGGGTCGGTTTCTCCGCGTGCCAGCGGCATCAAGGACCGGCCATCAATCGGCTCCCCGAAGATCGCATCAGAACCCCCGGCGATGTCCACGAATGTCGGCAACAGATCGAGCAGGGAACAGGCGTTGGCAGCACAGCCTTTGGCAACACCGGGGCCAGCCATGATCAGCGGCACACGGGCCGAGTGTTCAAAGAAATTCATCTTGTACCACAACCCACGCTCACCCAGCATGTCGCCGTGGTCTGCGGTGATGATGACGATGGTATTGTCTAACGCACCGATGTCTTCCAAGGCTTTGACCATCGCGCCGACTTTGCTGTCGAAGTAACTGACATTGGCCAGATAAGCGCGACGCGCGCGGCGGATTTCTTCCTCGGTCAGAGGGACATAGCTTGCCTCGATTCCATCCATCACGCGACGTGAAAACGGGTCTTGCTCCTCGGGCGTCAGTGTAAACTCCGGCATCGGGACGTCTGCGTCGGAATACAGGTTCCACCACTCGGGCTTGGCGACATAGGGGTCGTGCGGATGGATAAAGCTGGCCACCATACAGAACGGAGCATTGTCCCCAGCCGCCCGGTCCCGACCCCTGTCGATCAACCAGCGGCGCGCTGCAAATTCGACCTCGTCGTCATAATCCGTCTGGAAGGTGGCGACCGCCTCACCGCTTTCCTTTACGGTTTGCATGTTGTGATACCACTTATCGATCCGCTCGTCCGGGGCTTCCCAGTCCGGGGTCCAGGCAAAATCGGCGGGGTAGATGTCGGTGGTCACACGGTCCTGAAACCCGTGTTTCTGGTCCGGCCCAACAAAATGCATCTTGCCCGACAGGCAGGTCCGGTAGCCCAACGCCTTTAGGTAATGCGCAAAGGTCGGGACCGAGGCGCGAAACTCGCTGGCGTTGTCATAAGCAGCGATCCGGCTGATCAGCTGCCCGGACATGAACGCAAATCGGGACGGCGCGCAGAGGGGTGAGTTGCAATAGGCTGCGTCAAATCGCATCCCGCGCGCGGCAAGCGCGTCGATGTTCGGGGTCTTGACCGTTGGATGGCCGTACGCGCCGCAAAAATGCGGCGCCAGTTGATCGGCCATAATCACAACGATGTTCGGCCGTGTCACGGTGCGGCCTTTGCATATGCATCCAGTACAAGCCCGTGGAAATGATGCACCGCATGTTCCGATTTGCCCGAGCCATTGGGATCATGCACGATCCGGCCTTGCGTAAAGGCCGGGGTGTTCATCCCGCGTTGTACGCTTTCGACAATGTCGATGTCTTCGCGTTGCAGAACCTCATCAAGATACCGGATCGCTTCCAGCTCGGCCTCATCAGGTTCCGGGGTTTCAAGGAAGAAATCATAGGTTTCGAGCGTCCGGTCAGGACCAATCGGGATAATATTCAGCACGATCATCGAAGACCGTCCCGGATAGCGCATCAGACATGTCGTGGGCCACAACCACCAAACTGCATGGGTTCGTACTGTGGCATTGGACACGTCATAAGCGGTGTTAGCACCCTTACCCGCCTCGGCCATATGGCTGGAGTAGATGCCGTATGTGGTCACCTTGTAGGTGTCCATATCGACCAGATCACAGAAATCCTTGTGCGCTGTCGGGCAGTGGTAGCATTCAAGGAAGTTGTCGACGACGTTCTTCCAGTTCGACTTGATGTCATAGGTCAGGCGGTGACCAAATGTCAGCTGCTCGATATCCGGTGCCCAATGGCGGATTTCGGTTTCCAGATTCCCGGAAACTTCGCGCAAAGGTGCTGCGTTAGGGTCTAAACTGACGTAAATGAACCCGGCAAACTCTTCGACCTGTACTTGGTCCAGACAGATATCCGACGTTTTGAAATTAGCCAGGCTCTCGGTCTCGGGCGCGCGCACCAATTGGCCGTCCAGCTTGTAAACCCAAGCGTGATATGGGCACATGATGCGCGTGGTTTCGCCCTCGCCCGATAGCAAATGATGGGCGCGGTGTTTGCAGACATTATAGAACGCACGCAATGTGCCCTCGCGGTCGCGCACGACAGCAATCGGACGTCCGGCGATTTCGACGGTTGTGTATGACCCCGGAGCGCGCAGCTTTTCAACGTGGCACACCCATTGCCAGGTCTTGGCTAGCACTTCGTTTTGATCGACCTGATACCAGGACGGATCGACATAGGCTTCGGCCTTCAGGGAACTGGTATTGAAGGGATCGGTGCTAAAACCATCGGAAATCCGCTCGAACTGGGTTTTGGACGGCAGCTGGCTCATGGGTGGCTCCACAGCTCTGGGGCGGGCTTTGCCCCAATGATTGACGTGTGGCGCGTATGATCTTCTGAGTCTTTGTCGGCTACTTAACTTTTTCCGCCTGATTATTTTCTATTTTAGCCAAATTGATGATCGTGATGCCGCTAGTCTTTAGGTTTGCGATGCATCGGCCAGGCGCGGAACTCGAATGGAACCCTGCCCTCGACCCGGTCGCGCGTCGGGGGCAGGCCAAATCTTTCTTTATAAGCCCGGCTGAAATGCACGGGGCTGGAAAAACCCGACGCCAGGGCGACCTCTGCAATGGGAAGCTCGGTCTGCGTGACCAGGCCGCGCGCCCGATCCAGCCGAATATCGCGGTAATAAAGCGCGGGCGTTTTCTTGATGTAGGTCGCGAACAGCCGATCCAGTTGGCGATGAGAGATTCCCGCGCGTTTGCAAATCTGGGGAACGGAAATGGGCTCCTCAAGATTGGCCTCCATCACCTGAATCGCCGTTTTAAGCTTGGCAGGCACTGTCGTTCCCAAAGGCTCGGTTCTTTGGGGTTGCTGTTGTTCGGAAGGGCCGCGTAAACGGTCGTGAAACACGTATCTGGCCGCTGCATTGGCAAGGGCGCTGCCATGTATCCCCTGAAGGATTTGTAGCCCAAAGTCGGTCGCTGCAGACCCACCGCAACACGTAAGCCGATTGCCGTCCATAACATAGAGATTCTCAACGACCTCAATCCCTGGATAAAGCTCCTGCAGGGCATCGATATGCTCATAATGAACGGTGGCGCGCCGCCCATTTAACAGCCCTGCCTGCGCCAGTATGAAGGCACCCGTATCCAAAGCGCCCAAAGTCGCGCCGCTGCGGGCAAGTTGGCGCAAAGTTGTTCCCAGTTTAGACGTCAGGTGCCGTTCCGGTGTCCAACTGGAAGATACAATGACAATGTCGGCCTCGGTGAACGAAAGCGCGTCAAGCGGTTGAGTTTCGATGCCAGCACCGTTGCTGGACACACAGAAACCACCTGCTTCTGACACGAAGTCCCATTTGAAATAAGGCTTTCCGTCCAGATAGTTGGCGGCGCGAAATGGATCTATGAACGCCATGGTGGCCGCCATATTGAAGCTGGGCGCAACTATGACCAGCACGCGCGTCGAAACCTGCATCTCCTGTGTCATCGATCCTGAATCCAAGCTTGCATCACCACATCTCAGAAAAAGTCTTTTGACTGCGATACACAAGGTTTCTTCGGACTTGGCTGAAGTTGATAAACTCGTCTCACCAGCGCGTTACATGAGATGTCAGGCAATTGCATGTTGGTCCAAGTCGGGTCACCTTGTATCTGAAAGGAGACCTGACATGACACGGACTGCTTACCTCGACACGCTTAAACCAGCCCTTCTGTTAACGCTGATCGCCCTGGCGGCAATGCTGCGCGCTTTGCCTGCGCCGGCGGCGGGAACAGAAACACTGACAGTAGCCGGAGGATGTTTCTGGTGCGTTGAATCTGATTTTGAGTCTGTCCCCGGCGTCATCGAGGCCGTTTCAGGCTATACCGGCGGCAAATCAGCAAATCCCACATATGATCAGGTCTCAAAAGGAGGAACCGGCCATTACGAAGCGGTTCAGATCACTTTCAACCCAGCTCAAGTCTCACGTGAAACGCTTCTGAACATGTTCTTCCGCTCGGTCGACCCCACAGATGCCGGGGGCCAATTCTGCGATCGCGGTGATAGCTACCGCACTGCAATATTCGTCTCTGACACAGGGGAAAAAGCTTTGGCCGAGAAGGCAAAAGCAGATGCACAGCGGGCTTTGGGCCAGACGGTTGTAACGCCGATCCTGAACGAAGGCACTTTTTACCCAGCCGAGGCGTATCATCAGGATTACTACAAGGGGAACAAACTGATCTTGACCCGCTTTGGGCCCAAGCGACAGCACAGCGCGTACAAAGCTTACCGCGAAGCCTGCGGCCGTGACGCGCGCGTCAAACAGCTGTGGGGTACTGACGCGCCGTTTGTCGGATCTTAGTCAAAGGACGCGTCGCGCACCTCTTTCAAATCGGGGATAACATCAGCCGTTCCGTGCCGCGTGACCATCAGGGCCGCGGCGCGGTTTGCTTGCAGAATAGCCTGTTCCATCGGCATCCCACGATCCATGCCTGCAAGTACATAGCCAGTGAAGGTATCGCCCGCCCCCGTGGTGTCGACGGCCTGCACCTTGTGCGCTTCGAACTCGACCGGATCACTGCCATTCTGCAAATACCGCGCGCCTTTTGAACCCAGCGTGACAATCACGTGCCGCACTGGCAGATCAGCGGCATTTAACCCAGTTTCCTGACGTAGCTGGTCAGCCTCGACCTCGTTGAGGATCAGAAAATCCAGATAGGGCAGAACCGCCTTTACCGCCTGGGCCTGAAACGGAGCAGCAGCATAGCACACGGTTAATCCCATCCGGTGCCCCAACTGCGCGGCCTCAACCTGTGCGTTGGTTTCATTCTGCAGGATCAGCAGGTCACCCGTGCTTGCCGAAGACAGCGCCTGTCCCAGATCGCTGACCTCTAACGCATGATTGGCACCGGGATACAGGATGATCAGGTTTTCGCCCTCAGCATCCACGGCAATAATCGCGTGCCCGGTTGGTACATCTGCCTCTGAAATATAACGCGTATCTACGCCATATTCAGTCAATCGGTCTTTCGCCCAGCTCCCATCATGGCCGACAGCGCCAATATGGCTGACACGCGCACCCGCCCGTGCCGCTGCAACCGACATATTGGCCCCCTTGCCGCCTAGAAACCGGTCCAGTCCAAGGGCGGCCAGAGTTTCCCCCGGCGCAGGCAAATGCGGCAGGTCATAAACCATATCCGCGTTGATCGAGCCGAGGTTCCAGATCGTCATGACTTATCCAATATCGCATGAGGCCAAAATGGCCATGTTGAGAATGTCATTCGCAGTCGAGACGGTGGAACAGATCTGAATTGGCTTATCCACGCCCGAAAGGATCGGGCCAATCACGGTCGCGCCACCCATTTCCTGCATCAGCTTGGTTGAGATCGAGGCAGAGTGCCGCGCCGGAACGATCAAGATGTTCGCCGGACCTGTCAGACGCTGGAAAGGATAAGCTGCTTGCTGATCCACGTTCAGGGCCACATCAACCGTCATCTCGCCTTCATACTCGAAATCCACGCCGCGCTGGTCCAACACTGCGGGCGCGCGGTGCATCTTTTCGGCGCGTTCCGAGACCGGGTAACCAAAGGTCGAGAAACTGACAAACGCAACCCGTGGCTCCAGACCCATGTGTCGGGCGACGGCTGCGGAACGCTCGGCGATATTGGCCAGATCGTTTTCGTCCGGCCATTCATGCACTAGGGTGTCCCCAATCAAGACAATCCGACCTTTATGCAAGAGGGCCGTCACACCAGCAGCCCCGTGCGCAGCATCGGCATCAAAGACGTGGTTGATCCGGTCCAGCACGTGGGCCGACTTACGCGTCGCGCCCGTGACCAGCCCATCCCCGTGACCATGTGCCAGCATCAACGAAGAAAACACATGCCGATCCCGTGCGGCAAGGCGGTGAATGTCCTTGCGGTCAAAACCCTTACGCTGCAGGCGCTCATAGAGGAAATTGGAATAGGTTTCGAGATGGCTGGTATTTGCGGCGTTCACAACCTCGATTTCTCGTACCGCATCCCCAAGACCTGTGGCTTCCAGCTTGTCTTTGACGTCATCTGCCCGACCGACCACAAGCGCTTTACCAAAGCCTGAACGCTGATACATGACCGCAGCGCGCAGCACCCGTGGATCGTCGCCCTCGGCAAAGATCATCCGGCTTTGGGCCTGACGCGCACGGGCGTTCAAACCGCGCAGGATGCTCGCGGTCGGATCCATGCGAGATTTCAGGCTTAGTTCATACGCGTCCATATCAATGATCGGACGCCGCGCTGCACCAGTGTCCATTCCGGCCTTGGCAACGGCTGGTGGAATACGGTGGATCAGCCGCGGGTCAAACGGTGTCGGGATGATATAATCGCGCCCGAACGTCAGTGATTTGCCATAGGCCATGGCGACCTCATCCGGTACATCCTCGCGCGCCAGATTCGCGAGCGCGTGGGCGCAGGCAATCTTCATCTCATCATTGATGGCACGGGCATGGATGTCCAAAGCGCCACGGAACAGATAGGGGAAGCCAAGCACGTTGTTGACCTGATTGGGATAATCGCTGCGCCCGGTGGCAACGATGGCATCCACGCGAACCTCGTGCGCTTCTTCCGGCGTGATCTCGGGGTCAGGGTTCGCCATCGCGAAAATCACCGGGTTGTCCGCCATGCTGGCAACCATCTCTTGCGTGACCGCACCCTTGACCGAAACGCCCAGGAACACATCCGCGTCCTTCATCGCATCTTCCAGTGTACGCAAATCTGTGGTGATGGCGTGGGCGGACTTCCACTGGTTCATACCTTCGGTCCGGCCCTGATAAATAACGCCTTTGGTGTCACAGACGATGCAATTCTCGTGCCGTGCGCCCATCGCTTTCAGCAACTCGATACAAGCGATCCCTGCCGCGCCCGCACCGTTCAGGACAATCTTTACATCCTCGATCTTCTTACCCGAGATGTGCAGCGCATTCAGCAATCCAGCGGCACAGATAACCGCCGTGCCATGCTGGTCATCATGGAAGACAGGGATATCCATCTCTTCCTTCAGGCGCTGTTCGATGATGAAACACTCGGGCGCTTTGATGTCTTCCAGATTGATGCCACCAAAAGTCGGCCCCATCAGACGCACTGCACGGCAGAACTCATCCGGGTCTTCGGTGTCCAGCTCGATGTCGATCGAGTTCACATCGGCGAACCGCTTGAACAGAACGGATTTCCCTTCCATCACCGGTTTTGAGCCCAGCGCGCCAAGGTTTCCCAGACCAAGTACCGCCGTCCCATTCGAGATCACAGCCACCAGATTGCCCTTGTTTGTATAGTCATAGGCGGTCTCGGGCGCTTCGGCGATAGCTTCACAGGGAACAGCCACACCAGGGCTGTAAGCCAGTGACAGGTCTCGCTGCGTGGTCATGGGAACAGTGGCTTGCACTTCCCATTTGCCGGGGGTGGGGTCCAGGTGAAAGGCCAGCGCCTCTTCTTTGGTGATCTTCGCTTTGGGCATCGGAAATGTCGTTTCTTTGCATCTGTTGGGCTGTTGCCTCATAGCGCAGGCAGGGGCGCGCCTCAACGACAATACGTTTTCGCCTTTCGTCGCAGGGGCCGGGTTTGTAAGGTCACGCCCGGAAACGCCAAAAGGGGGCCGCCTTTGTCCACAGTCACGCCGATGATGGCGCAATATCTCGAAATCAAAGAGGCCCACGCCGATGCCCTGCTGTTCTATCGCATGGGCGATTTCTACGAAATGTTCTTCGAAGATGCCGTCAATGCCGCCGAAGCGCTGGACATCGCCCTGACCAAGCGCGGCAAACACAATGGCAACGATATTCCCATGTGCGGTGTGCCAGTGCATTCAGCCGAAGGGTATTTGCTAACCCTGATCCGCAAAGGCTTTCGCGTCGCTGTCTGCGAACAAATGGAAAGCCCTGCCGAAGCGAAGAAAAGAGGCTCTAAATCAGTCGTAAAGCGCGATGTTGTGCGTCTGGTGACGCCCGGTACGCTGACCGAGGACGCCCTGCTGGAGGCCCGCCGCCACAACTTTCTGGCCGCCTATGCCGAAGTCCGGGACGAGGCCGCTTTGGCCTGGGCCGATATCTCGACCGGTGCATTTCACGTGATGCCTTTGACCGGCGCGCGCCTGAGCCCGGAACTGGCACGGCTGGCCCCGTCCGAGTTGATCGTGGCAGACGGGGCTCAGGACAAGTTGCAGGAACCCGTTCGCGATCTTGGGATTTCTCTGACGCCGGTGGGACGTGCCAGTTTTGACAGCACAGCGGCGGAAAAACGTATATGCGGTTTGTTTCACGTCGGTGCATTGGATGCATTCGGGAACTTCGGTCGCGCCGAAGTCTCGGCGATGGGCTCGCTGATCGACTATCTTGAGATCACGCAAAAAGGCAAATTGCCTCTACTGCAAACCCCTCTCAAGGAATCAGAAGACCGTGTTGTCCAAATTGATGCTGCAACACGCCGCAGTCTGGAACTGACGCGGTCGCTCTCAGGTGGTCGCGCCGGATCGTTGTTATCTGTGGTCGACCGTACCGTCACACCCGGCGGCGCACGGTTGCTGGAACAACGCCTGTCCAGCCCATCGCGCAATCTGGATGTGATCCATGCGCGCCTGGATGCGGTAAGCTTCGCAGTTGAGGACAGCCTGATTGCGTCAGACCTGCGTGAAGCACTGCGCAAAACACCGGATCTGGACCGCGCCTTGTCGCGGCTGTCGCTGGACCGAGGCGGTCCGCGCGATCTGGCTGCCATTCGAAACGGGTTGGCGCAGGCGGCTAAAATTGCAGAATTGTGCGAAACCCAAGATTTGCCAGTGCTGTTATCGACCGCCGTCCAAAACCTGACCGGGTTTGACGACCTTCTCGGCCTGCTCGACGAGGCACTTGTCGCCGAGCCGCCCCTGCTGGCGCGCGATGGTGGTTTCATCGCCCCTGACTTTGACACCGAATTGGATGAGGCCCGCACCCTACGCGACGAAGGTCGCTCGGTCATTGCCGGATTTCAGCAAAAATACGCGGAACATACTGGCATCACCTCGCTGAAGATCAAGCACAACAATGTGCTGGGGTATTTCATCGAAACCACCGCGACCCACGCCGAGAAGATGCTAAACCCGCCGTTCAGCGAAACCTATATCCACCGTCAGACCACCGCCAATCAGGTACGGTTTACAACCGTCGAACTGTCAGAGATCGAAACCCGCATCCTGAACGCGGGTAATCTGGCGCTTGAGATCGAAAAGCGGCTCTATCAAAAGCTTTCTGATGAAATTTTAGCCCTTGCCGCCCGACTCAACCAAGCCGCCCGAGGGCTGGCTGAACTGGATTTAACAACGGCATTGGCCGATCTGGCGCATGGTGAAAACTGGTGTCGGCCACAGGTCGACAGCTCTCGCACCTTCGACATTCAAGGCGGCCGCCATCCGGTTGTAGAGCACGCCTTGCGTCAGCAAAGTGGCGATGCCTTTGTCGCCAACGACTGCGATCTTAGCGCTGAACAGGGTGCCGCCATCTGGTTGCTGACCGGCCCCAATATGGCCGGTAAATCGACTTTCCTGCGCCAGAACGCCCTGATCGCGCTTCTGGCTCAGATGGGAAGCTATGTACCCGCCGAACACGCCCATATCGGCGTTGTCAGCCAACTGTTCAGCCGCGTTGGTGCATCGGATGATCTGGCCCGAGGCCGCTCGACCTTCATGGTCGAAATGGTCGAAACTGCCGCGATTCTGAACCAGGCCGATGACCGCGCGCTGGTTATTCTGGACGAAATCGGACGCGGCACCGCCACCTATGACGGCCTCTCAATCGCATGGGCCACACTGGAACATCTACACGCCTCCAACAAATGCCGCGCTCTGTTCGCAACGCATTACCACGAACTCACCGCATTGGCCGGTAAACTGGAGGGCGTGGACAATGCAACGGTTGCAGTCAAAGAATGGGAAGGCGAGGTGATCTTCCTGCACGAGGTTCACAAGGGCGCCGCCGACCGTTCTTATGGTGTGCAAGTTGCCCAACTTGCCGGCCTGCCAGCCTCGGTCGTCCAACGCGCCCGTGTCGTTCTGGATCAACTCGAGAAAACGGAACGCGAAGGTGGAAAGCAAAAAGCATTGATTGACGATCTGCCGCTGTTTTCAGCCGCACCACCGCCTCCGCCACCTGCCCCCAAGGCCTCTCCAGTCACGGATATGCTGGACGATGTCTTGCCTGACGAGCTCACCCCTCGTGAAGCACTCGACCTGATCTACAAACTGAAAGAGGCGGCCAGACCCTGACCGCCCTTTCATCTTTTCTAAAATACTCTCGCCGAAGGCTTGGCCTCGCAGGGGCCAATCAGCTTGCAGGCGTCGACGACACCCCAACCTGCGCCGGACGCAGCAGACGGTCATGCAACATGAACCCCTCGGCAGACACCTGAATGATGTCCCCCGCCCTGGTGCCGGGCACCGGCGCTTCGAACATCGCCTCATGCACATTTGGATCGAACCGGTCGCCGACCTCAGGCGTGATCACTTCAATCCCGTGCTTCTGGAACACGTCCTTCAACGCACGCATGGTCAGCTCAACACCTTCCAGCAACCCAGCGGCCACTTCTTTCTGCTCATCCGTTGCAGCTTCAAGCGCACGCTTCATGTTGTCATAAACCGGCAGCATGTCTCGGGCCAGTTTCGACCCACCATACTGTTCCGCATCCCGGCGCGCCTTGTCGCCACGCTTTCGCGCATTCTCAGCATCCGCCAACGCGCGCATGAACTTGTCTTTGTAATCATCCCGCTCGGCGCGCAGCTCATCGAGCTCCAGCGCTTCGTCGCTGATCTCTGCAAACTCTTCGGCCAGCTCTTCCGCTTCCGCAGCCATGATATCGTCCAGAAAATCTTCGTTCTTGGGCTCTGCCATCTCTTACCCTCTAGCTCCGGTCGGATATCAACTTACCGACCAGTTGCGCCGTATAATCCACGATCGGCACGATCCGTCCATAATTCAGACGCGTGGGCCCGATGACCCCGACCGCACCGATTATCTTACGATCAGCGTTCATATATGGAGACACCACCAAAGAGGAACCCGAAAGTGAGAAAAGTTTGTTCTCAGACCCAATAAAAATGCGCACACCTTCGCCATCCTCGGTCAATTCAAGGAATTCCGCGATGTCACGTTTGCGTTCCAGATCGTCAAACAGGGTTCGAATCC
Organism: Ruegeria sp. HKCCD4884; assembly: GCF_013110855.1. Classification (NCBI taxonomy): domain Bacteria; kingdom Pseudomonadati; phylum Pseudomonadota; class Alphaproteobacteria; order Rhodobacterales; family Roseobacteraceae; genus Ruegeria; species Ruegeria sp. HKCCD4884. The sequence continues at coordinate 80,800 of NZ_WVRJ01000009.1, read as the reverse complement.
GGTCAAGCTCCTCGGCCTGACCCGGTTCGTTCAACAGATTCGCTCGCCCACGCACGATCAATCGGGCCGAGTCGCCGCCGTCTCCGTCCCAGGCAGCCATGCCACTTTCCACCATCTCACGCGCCAGAATGTCTATTTCCTGCTTGCGTGCATCGATCTGCGTCTGCATCTGCCGACGCACTTCGCCAAGGGTCCGCCCCTCGATCAGCGCATTGAGGAAATTCGCCGCCTCGCGCATTGAACTGGGGGTTTGCCCCGCTGGCGGGGTGAACAGACGGTTTTCCACATGACCATCCGAGAAAACCAGAACCACCAAAGCCTGGTCATGACCCAGAGAAACGAACTCGATATGTTTGATTTCCGATTCACGCTTGGGCGTCAAAACCAGCGAGGCGCCTTGTGTCACGTGTGACAAAGCAGAGCCCACTCGGTCGAGCATCCCACCCACATCGCCCGTGTTAGAGCCTAATGTCTGTTCCAGTTTCTGCCGATCATCGGCACCCAGATCGCCAACTTCAAGCAACCCGTCCACAAACATCCGCAAGCCCTGCTGCGTTGGAATTCGACCTGCACTGACATGTGGGCTGTCCAGAAGGCCCAAAAATTCCAGATCCTGCATCACATTGCGAACGGTCGCGGCGCTGACTTTTTCGGACAAGGTACGCGTCAAGGTGCGGCTGCCAACCGGCTCACCGCTTTCCAGATAACTCTCGACAATCAACCGAAACACTTCGCGCGACCGGTCGTTCATCTCATCCAGAATCTTGCTCGCTTCGCTCATGCGTCGTCCCCTGCTCGTTCGTCATTAAATAGCAGGCAAATGAAAGGTCAATCGGGGTTGCATCGTAACGCTGCGGGGCGTTATCCCCAACCCAGCAAACAAAGGAATTCCGATGCGACCCTCTGGAAGAGATTTAAGCGAAATGCGCACCGTTTCAATCGAAACGGGGTTCACCAAACATGCCGAAGGTTCCTGCCTGATCAAAATGGGCGACACTCATGTGCTTTGCACCGCAACGATCGAAGATCGCGTGCCGCCCTTTATAAAAGGCTCGGGCCTGGGCTGGGTCACGGCAGAATACGGTATGCTGCCCCGCGCCACCAACACCCGGATGCGGCGTGAAGCTGCCAGCGGCAAGCAAGGCGGTCGCACCGTGGAAATCCAGCGCCTGATCGGCCGCGCCCTACGCGCTGGTGTGGATCGGGTCGCGCTGGGTGAGCGTCAGATCACTGTGGACTGCGACGTGATCCAAGCCGATGGCGGCACCCGATGCGCGTCGATCACCGGCGGCTGGGTGGCCCTGCGTCTGGCCGTTAACAAGCTGATGAAAGCGGGCGACGTCATCTCTGATCCCCTGGTGGATCCAGTTGCGGCTGTGTCCTGCGGTATTTATGCTGGTCAGCCAGTTCTGGATCTGGATTACCCGGAAGACAGCGAAGCGGGTGTTGATGGCAACTTCATCATGACCGGATCCGGCAAGCTGATCGAAGTGCAGATGAGCGCCGAAGGCTCGGTCTTTAGCCGCGCGCAAATGGATCAGCTGATGGATTTGGCCGAAAAAGGGGTCGGCGAATTGGCTGCCGCGCAAAAGGCCGCAACCGCATGACCCGCAAGTTCGATGGGGACAGGCTGCTGGTTGCCACCCACAACAAAGGCAAGCTTGAGGAGATGGCGCATCTCCTCGAACCTTTTGGCGTCACTGTCGTCGGCGCGGGCGAGATGAACCTGCCCGAGCCGGAAGAGACCGAAGACACATTTGTCGGCAACGCGCGGATCAAAGCCCATGCTGCCGCCAAAGCCACCAGCCTGCCTGCCCTGTCGGACGATTCCGGGATCACCATCGACGCGCTGGACGGCGCGCCGGGGGTTTACACTGCTGATTGGGCGGAAACGGCAAATGGTCGTGATTTTCTAATGGCCATGACCCGCGCACATAATGAGCTGGAGGCTAAAAACGCCCCTCACCCACGCACTGCGCAATTCCGTTGTACATTGGTTCTGGCCTGGCCCGACGGACATGATGAAGTATTCGAAGGCATCGCACCGGGCCACCTGGTCTGGCCGATCCGCGGCAAGGACGGATTCGGCTATGACCCGATGTTTGTTCCGGACGGGCACGACATTACCTTTGCCGAAATGGATCGCTGGGAAAAGAACAAGATCAGCCACCGCGGCCGCGCGGTTGAGAAGTTCGTGAAAGGCTGCTTTGGCGGATGATTGGCGCAACGGGGGCTTTGGCCTTTATATCCATTGGCCTTTTTGCGAGGCCAAATGCCCCTATTGTGACTTCAACAGCCATGTTTCAAAGAAAATAGATCAGAAACAATGGCTTACTGCTTATCTGAGCGAGCTGCGCCGCGCTGCCTCTGAAACGCCGGGTCGGGTACTGAACACGATTTTTTTTGGGGGTGGCACCCCGTCTCTGATGGACCCGGAAACCGTTTCTGACGTGATTGATGAGGCGCGCGCGCTCTGGCACCCGTCCAATGACATGGAAATCACGCTCGAGGCCAATCCCGGATCGGTCGAGGCTGGTCGGTTTGCAGCCTATCGGGACGCAGGCGTTAACCGAATTTCGATGGGCGTTCAGGCCCTGAATGACGAAGATTTGCGTCGGCTGGGCCGGATCCACACAGTCACCGAGGCCCGAGCGGCATTTGACATTGCTCGTGCCTGCTTTGATCGTGTGAGTTTTGACCTGATCTATGCCAGACAGCACCAAACACCCGAAGCTTGGCGCACGGAGCTGAACGAGGCCCTGTCAATGGCCGTGGACCACCTGTCGCTGTACCAATTGACGATCGAGGACGGAACGGCTTTTGGTGATCGCTATGCCGTTGGAAAACTGCGTGGCTTGCCCGAGGATGACAGCGCCGCCGACATGTATCTGATCACGCAGGACATTTGCGAAGCCAACGGTTTGCCCGCCTATGAAGTATCCAATCATGCGCGCGCAGGCGCGGAATCCCAACACAACCTGACCTATTGGCGTTACGGAGACTATGTCGGCATCGGACCAGGTGCTCATGGACGGGTTACCTTGAACGCCCAAAGATACGCAACCGAAACATACCTGAATCCGCAACGTTGGCTTGATGCGGCCGAGCGCGGCAACGGGGAAAAAGATAGAACGTTACTGTCCTACGAAGATCAGGCAAACGAATACCTTATGATGGGTATGAGAATTTCAGAGGGGCTAAATATAGACAGATGGGAAACCCTATCCGGTCGAAAACTTCCAAAGAACACTATTGATCATCTCTCTGAAATAAAAATGATTGAACATAGTAACGACAGGCTTCGGGCGACTGCGGACGGCCGGGCCGTTCTGAATGCCGTCATCCGGGAACTATTGAGCTAGCCATGCACTACCTGTGGGCAGGACTGGGATTATTATGCGTTGCTTTGGCGATGGTTGGGGTTGTTCTTCCCCTTCTGCCAACCGTGCCATTCCTGCTATTGGCAGCGTTTTTCTTTGCCAGATCATCGTCACGCCTTCACACTTGGCTGCTGACTCACAAACTGTTCGGACCGTTGATACAAGATTGGCAAAGCTCCGGTGCTATACGGCCTGCGGCAAAAAAGGCGGCAACTGTTTCCGTCGCCGCCGTTTTTGGTCTCTCAATTTGGATGTCCGCCCCGGTTTTCGTTTTGGCCATTCAAGCCGTTGTCCTGGGCGGTGTATTGGTCTTTATCTGGACGCGGCCTAACGGCTGAGTTTGGCGCACAAATCGTCAAGCTGGTCCAGGTTCTCATACGTCAGAACAACCTGACCCGTTTCTGTTCCAGTCTTGTGATTGATCGAGACCTTCATCGCCAGAATTGCAGACAGGTCTTTTTCCAACGCCCTCGTATCGGCATCCTTACCCGCATCCAAGTTTCTGGACCGAGGCGCAGGGCGTTCGGCGTCACCTTGTTGTTGTTTTTTAACCAAAGCTTCGGTTGCACGCACCGACAAGCCTTCTTTGACGATCTGCTTCGCCAATTCCGAAGGGTTTTCGGCAGTAATCAGAGCTCGCGCATGTCCAGCAGATATTTTTCCTTCAATAACAAGGGCTTGAACATCCATTGGCAAGGACAAAAGACGCAGAAGATTTGCAATATGGCTACGGCTCTTACCCAAAGCTTCAGCCAGCTTTTCCTGCGTGTGGCCAAAACGATCCATCAGCTGCTTGTAACCAGCGGCCTCTTCCACAGCGTTCAGGTCCGCGCGCTGGATGTTTTCGATAATCGCAACTTCCAGAACTTCGGTGTCGTCAAAATCGCGCACAATGACCGGAATATCATGCAGTTGTGCCATTTGCGCCGCCCGCCAACGACGCTCCCCTGCAACGATTTCGTATTCATCAGCTCCGGTCGACCGGACAATCAGAGGCTGGATAATACCCTTTTCCTTGACCGAGGCAGCCAATTCGTCCAGCTGCTCGGGCAGAAACGTGCGGCGCGGCTGATTGGGGTTCGCTTTCAGCTTTTCGATTGGAACCTTCAGATCAGGCCGGCGCGCGTCGGTTGGTGCCCGCCCTCCTTCTTCGGGGTTCACATCCGCCATAAGGGCCGACAGGCCGCGCCCCAAACCTCGGGATTTTGCTTTCTTGGCGCTCATGTCGCCCTCCTCACTTCCGCCTACGCAGCGGTTTTATTGTTCTTGTGCATGATCTCTCGGGCCAGATGCCGATAAGCCATTGCGCCAAGCGAACCCGAGTCGTATTGCAGGACCGGCAACGCATATGACGGAGCCTCACTGACCCGCACGTTTCTGGGTATCTTTGTCTTAAAGACCATCTCACCCAGATTGTCACGCGCATCCTTTTCGACCTGACGGGACAAGTTGTTGCGGTTGTCATACATGGTCAACACAACACCTTCGATTCTCAGGTCAGGATTTGCGGTTTGCCGAACTTCTCTGATCGTCAGCATTAGTTGCGACAAACCTTCCAGGGCAAAGAACTCACTTTGCAGCGGTACAAGAACGGAATGTGCCGCCACCATTGCGTTGACGGTCAGCAGATTCAAAGAAGGTGGGCAATCGATAAGGATGAAATCCAGATTAAAGACATCGACCGCAGTTTGCCGCAACGCATCGTGCAACAAATAGCTGCGCTTCTCATTGGATATCAATTCAATGTCGGCAGAACTCAGATCAACGGTTGCCGGAACAACCAGAAGGTTTTCGATCTCGGTCTCTTGAACAACGGCCTCTAACGGCGCGTCGTCTAAGATGAGATCATAGGTTGTCCAATCCCGATCCTCTACACCCAATCCGGTGGACGCATTCCCTTGAGGGTCAAGATCAACCACCAGAACCCGGCAACCGGATTCCGCCAGCCCTGCTGCCAGATTGATCGCCGTTGTTGTCTTCCCCACTCCGCCCTTCTGATTGGCGACCGCAATAATCCGAGGTCCTGAAGGTCGGGACAGATCAACCACGTGATACTCCTTTGATTTTAAGGATAACGGCCTGAGGTTCAGTTAAACTTGTAATCGGCTCGGCGTCGAATTTCCATTCCTCTTGCGCCTCTGACAGTTCTTTTTTCCAGTTTGCGCCTTTGGGCAACAAGGCCGTACCATTTTCACTTAAATGCCTGTCACAGAACGACAATAACACCCGCAACTCTGCCAATGCGCGCGCTGAAAGAACATCAGCACCCAATGGATCGACACTTTCGATTCGTTTGGAAATCACACGGCATTTAATTCCACACTCCCGAGCAACACTACGTAAGAAGGCAGACTTCCGTTGATCGCTTTCAACAAATGTAAATTGCGATTTTGGTGACTGATCTGCCGCGATCAACGCACAAACCATACCCGGAAACCCGCCCCCACTGCCTAAATCCACCCAGCTTACGAACTGTTCCGCACAGCCGAAAACTTGTACGGAGTCAAAAATGTGGCGCTCCCAAATGTGTTCAAGACTGTTGCGAGACACAAGATTGATCTTGGGATTCCAACGCTTCACCAGTTCAACGTAGGCCTCCAGGCGCTCGAATGTTTCACGTGAAACATTCAACCGTTCAAATGCAGAATAGTCGGGCGTCATGCCTGTCGAACCCTCTGGTCCCGGCGGAGTTTTGCAAGAACAAGGGTCAGCGCAGCAGGTGTAACCCCTTCTACACGACCCGCCTGCGCAATATTTTCAGGCTTGGCTTGCGAGAGCTTCTGTTTTATCTCGGACGATAGACCATCCAACGCGAAATAGTCGAAATTCCAGGGAATTATGTATGATTCGTCCCTCTTCATTGCTTCCACATCGCGCTTCTGGCGCGCTATGTAGTTTGCGTAAAGCGCATCGCGCTCAATCTGTAGTCTGATTTTTTGGTCTACGTCTTGGAGGTCCGGAATCAAATGCAATAAATTATCGAAGGATACGTCCGGAAAAGCCAAGATCGCCATTCCATCCCTGCGATTTCCATCCTGGTTAACGTTTATTCCGGCGGACAACACTTCTTTTGGTGTATAGGTACGTTCTGCCAATTTGGTTTTTACAGCATCAAGTTGAGCCATCTTGTCTTCAAATTGTAGCCGACGGCTGGACCCAACGCATCCAAGATCAATGCCAATCGGTGTCAAACGCTGATCTGCGTTATCTGCGCGCAAGGAAAGACGGAATTCAGCTCGAGACGTAAACATACGATAGGGCTCAGCCACGCCGCGCGTGGTCAAATCATCTATCATCACACCGATGTAGCTGTCAGATCTGGTGAAATGCACAGGATCACGGCCTTGAACCTCCAGCGCGGCATTAAGGCCAGCGACCATCCCCTGAGCAGCTGCTTCCTCATAACCCGTTGTTCCATTGATCTGGCCCGCCAAATACAACCCGGGAACATCGGGCAGCGACAGAGTCGCGGTCAAGACACGAGGGTCAACGTAGTCATACTCAATTGCGTATCCGGGCTGCAGGATCTCTGCGTTTTCAAGGCCTTTGATGGACCGAACATATTGCAACTGCACGTCTTGAGGTAATGAAGTCGAGATACCATTGGGGTAAATAGTATGATCATTGACGCCTTCGGGTTCCAGGAAAATCTGATGAGATTCCTTGTCAGCAAACCGTACAATTTTATCCTCAATAGAGGGGCAATACCGAGGACCGATGCCGTCAATATGACCGCCATACATGGCTGACTTCGAAAGATTGGCCTCAATAATCTCGTGCGTTTTCGCGTTGGTATGCGTGATTCCACAAGAAATCTGAGGTGCCACCACGTCTGTCGATAGAAATGAAAACAGTGTTGGCTCTTCGTCCCCGTCTTGACGCTCGAGATCAGACCAGTCGATTGTCCGCCCATCCAAACGCGGCGGCGTGCCTGTTTTCAACCGACCCAGTGGCAGATCATAACTATCCAAACGTTCCGCAAGCTTGATGGAAGGGCGATCACCCATGCGGCCACCGGGGCGAGATACATCTCCGATATGAATAACACCGCGTAAAAACGTGCCAGAGGTCAGAATGACGGCGCTCGCGGAAATCTCTGAGCCATCCGCAAGCGAAACTCCGGAAACGCGCGAGCCGTCCATGATAAAATCAACGACCTCACCGACAATAACAGACAGGTTGGGTTGAACTTGTGTTTCTTTTTGCATTGCTGCCCGGTAAAGGGCGCGGTCCGCTTGCGTCCTGGGGCCCTGCACCGCAGGACCCTTTCGGCGATTCAGCAGACGGAACTGAATGCCAGCTTGGTCTGCAACACGTCCCATAACGCCGTCCAGGGCGTCAATCTCGCGTACCAGATGGCCTTTCCCTAAACCACCAATCGCAGGATTGCAGGACATAACTCCGATATCTGATGCAGACAGCGTTACCAGCGCGGTACTTGCCCCCATCCTGGCAGACGCGTGCGCAGCCTCGGTACCGGCGTGCCCGGCTCCAATAACGATCACATCGAACTTTGAATGTTTCACGTGAAACACTCCTTACTTTCCCAAACAGAAGCTAGAGAAGATTTCGTCCAGCAGTGTTTCGACATCTATTCTACCAACCAGAGATTCAAGAGCTCGAATGGCAGTTCTCAGCTCTTCTGCCGCGATATCATACAGGTCCGGACCTGATTCCAGAACCGCGATTGCAGATTGAAGCGAATCCAGCGCCCGACCAATTGCAACGCGATGGCGTTCCCGCGTAGCGATACCATGGGTAGTGGTTTTTTCATTTAGAACACACGAAATCTGGTCAACAAGCGCATCAATCCCCTGCCCAGTCTTGCCAGATACACCCAGACCTTCATCACCTCGAAGATCAGCTTTGGGCAGAACATGAATGTCACCAGCTTGCATCCCAACACCCAATTCTTCCGGCTTTTCCGATAGAAAAACACGAAGGTCGGCCGCCTCCGCTCTTCCGCGTGCCAGCTCGATGCCCAGGTTTTCGACGTGATCTTCGGTTTCTCTCAACCCGGCCGTGTCCAACAAGGTCACTGGCAATCCTGCCAGATCCATTCGCACTTCGATCACATCCCGCGTGGTTCCAGCGTATTCCGAGGTAATCGCCGCCTTCCGACCGGCCAGCGCATTTAGAAGAGTGGACTTTCCTGCATTCGGAAGACCAACAATTGCGACTTCAAACCCTGTCCGGATACGCTCAGCGATTTTCACACCGTCGGCTTCACGTCTGAGATCTGACATCACACCATGGATCAATTCTCGTACCTCAGGTGTCACATCTGTTGGCACCTCTTCATCGGCAAAGTCGATGACAGCTTCCAACAAGGACGCTGCTCGTATCAAATCCCGGCGCCACCGTTCTGCCAGTGTACCCAGTTCGCCAGCCAGAATGGTTTGGGCCTGCTTACGCTGAGCTTCGGTTTCCGCGTCTATCAGATCCGCCAGACCTTCGACCTGAGTCAGGTCCATCTTACCGTTTTCAAGCGCCCGGCGCGTGAATTCACCCGGTTCGGCGATGCGCAAGCCGTCAATGTCTGACAAACACCGCAACACAGCGTTCACAGATGCAGTGCTGCCATGGATCTGCAGCTCCGCCACATCCTCACCGGTGAAACTGGCCGGGGATCGGAATGTCAGAACCAACCCGTCATCCAGACGCGCACCTTTCTCGTCCCGCAACGTACGCAGGACCATGCCACGTTTTGGAAGCGCATCTCCTGTAAGGCGTGCCGCCGCAAAATGAGAGTCAGGACCAGAGAGGCGGATCACAGCCACTCCAGCTTTACCTTGCGCGCTGGCCAAGGCGAATATCGTATCCATTCGAAGGCCTCGCTTGGGTCTAAGACCTGTTTCAGGTGTTCATCGAATCGAAGAACTCGCCGTTTGTCTTGGTCTGTTTCAACTTCGACAGCAGGAACTCGATTGCGTCGGTGGTACCCATCGGGTTGAGGATACGGCGCAGAACGAAGGTCTTGGCCAGATCGCCCTTGTCGACCAGCAGGTCCTCTTTCCGGGTACCGGACTTGAGGATGTCGATGGCCGGGAACACGCGTTTGTCTGCGATTTTACGATCCAGAACGATTTCCGAGTTACCGGTGCCTTTGAATTCTTCGAAGATGACTTCGTCCATCCGGCTGCCGGTGTCGATCAGCGCGGTAGCGATGATGGTCAGCGAACCACCCTCTTCGATATTCCGTGCCGCACCAAAGAACCGCTTGGGCCGTTGCAGAGCGTTGGCGTCCACACCACCGGTGAGAACCTTACCTGAGGATGGCACCACGGTGTTAAACGCTCTACCAAGTCTTGTGATTGAATCGAGAAGAATAACAACATCTCGTTTATGTTCAACCAAACGCTTGGCTTTTTCGATCACCATTTCGGATACGGCCACGTGGCGCGTTGCCGGTTCGTCAAAGGTCGAGGACACAACCTCACCCTTCACCGAACGCTGCATGTCCGTCACCTCTTCCGGGCGTTCGTCGATCAGAAGGACGATCAGGTAACACTCTGGATGGTTCTGTTCGATCGAGTGCGCGATGTTTTGCAGGATCACCGTCTTACCGGTCCGCGGAGGCGCCACGATCAGCGAGCGCTGGCCTTTACCGATGGGCGAGACCAGATCGATCACACGCGCCGACTTGTCCTTGATGGTCGGATCTTCGATCTCCATCTTCAGACGTTCATCCGGGTACAGAGGCGTCAGGTTGTCGAACAGGATCTTGTGCTTGGCCTTTTCAGGATCTTCAAAGTTGATCTTGGTGACCTTGGTCAGCGCAAAGTAACGCTCGTTATCGTCGGGCGCTTTAATCTCACCTTCGACCGTGTCGCCGGTGCGCAGCGAGTGCTGACGGATCATATCGGGCGAGACATAGATGTCATCAGGACCCGGCAGATAGTTCGCTTCGGGCGAGCGCAGAAAGCCGAAGCCATCTTGCAGGACTTCCAGCACGCCGTCACCGCCAACGGTCCAGCCCTCATCCGCGCGTTCGCGCAGAATCTGGAACATCATCTCACCTTTCCGCATGGTCGAGGCGTTTTCGATCTCCAGCTCTTCGGCCATTGCCAGAAGGTCTTTGGGGCTTTTGGCTTTCAGGTCGGCCAGATTCAGGGCGTCAGTTGTCATGATATATACCTTCACCGCGATCAGCGCGGCACGAAGTGGAATTTCAGTACGGAAGATACGCCGCCCGGACGGGCGTGTTGATCCCTACATAAGCGCGACAGCTTTCAGAGTCAAACGGGCCTTCAGAACTTCAGAATGACCGCCAGAACGATGATAACCATCAAAACGGTCGGAACCTCGTTCATCATGCGATACTGCCGCCCAGTGAGCTTATTTCGGCCTTCCAGGAAATCCTTGCGCCGGGCCATCAGCCAGTGATGGAACCAGGTCATGCCGATCACGGCCGCGCCTTTGACCCAAGGCCAGGACCAATCCCATCCAACAATGCCCGGTGTGAACACCATGATCAGGCCACACACCCACGCCACGATCATCGCAGGGCGCATAATCACACGCAGCAGCTTTTCTTCCATTTCAAAGAAAATTTCTTGTGCCCCGTCGACAGCCTGAGCTTTCTCAACGTGATAGACGAACAAGCGTGGTAGATAGAACAGACCTGCCATCCACGAGATTACGGCCATGATATGAAGTGACTTCACCCACGGGTACAGCGTGAAAAGAAGATCAGTCATTTTGGCTCCGAGCGTTGTTCGGAACTCTCCCTAATAAAAAAATAAGAAAAGAAAAAGGAAGATGGTTTTGTAGGGCGTTCAAAAACCGTGGATTACTGTTTTACCCATGTGTTTTCCCCAAGGTGGACAGAACAATCTCACTTTCCGATGATTCTGTTGAAGTTATCTTTTTTATATTTAAAAACAATGTACTATCCCAGAACAACAGGCTGATGATCTGGGGATAAATCTTTGGCTATCTTGGGATGGTTCAGTTATCCCGGTGATCAGACTTATCCTTGTCCCGGTTGGATGGGATTTGAGCGACTCGGGGATCTTTGACACGATTTTCCCGGGGTTGCGTGTCAACCGGAAAACCATACAAAGCACCCCAGAACTCTCATCGACTTGCACACGGGGTTTTCCACATGTCTGTCCCCATTCTTCTGGCATCGGGATCTGCGATACGGGCGCAGCTGCTTGAGAATGCAGGTGTACCATTCACCGTTCAAACCGCGCGCGTGGATGAAGACACAGCCAAGCGCGCCTTGCTGGCTGAAAATGCGTCACCACGGGATATTGCCGACACGCTTGCTGAAATGAAAGCGCGCAGGGTCAGTGACAAAAACCCTGGCGCTATGGTGCTGGGGTGTGATCAGGTTCTGGATTTTGACGGTCAGTTGCTGTCAAAACCTGAGACCCCGGAACAGGCAGTCGCTCAGCTAAAAGAGATGCGCGGCAAACGGCACATGCTTTTGTCTGCGGCCGTGATCTATCAGGACGGCGAACCGATTTGGCGGCATGTAGGACAGGTACGGTTGCGGATGCGGGCCAGCTCTGATGCCTATTTGAAGGATTATGTTTCACGGAACTGGGACAGTATCCGCCATGCCGTTGGAGCATATAAGCTGGAAGAAGAAGGTGTCCGGCTGTTCGCCACCATTGACGGCGACTATTTTAACGTTTTGGGTATGCCCCTGTTGGAGCTTCTCAACTTTTTGGCTGTCAAAGGGGTGATCGATCAATGACGGACTACCGGGTTCCACTGGCCGGGGTGATCGGACATCCCATTGGGCATTCGCGTTCCCCCAAACTGCATGGCCATTGGCTGAAGACGTATGGCCTTGCCGGGCATTATATCCCAATGGATGTTGCCCCTGCCGACCTGGAAACCGTGCTACGTACGCTGCCCAAAGCAGGTTTTGTCGGGGCCAATGTGACTGTTCCCCACAAGGAAGCAGCGTTGAAGATTGCGGATCACGTATCCGACCGCGCAACGGTGATCGGCGCTGCGAATACACTGGTGTTCCGCGAAGATGGCTCGATCCATGCAGATAACACAGATGGGTACGGGTTCATGGAAAACCTGCGCAGCGGCGCGCTGGACTGGAATGCCAAAGACGGCCCGGCCGTAGTGTTCGGGGCCGGCGGGGCAGCTCGCGCCGTTCTGCATGCGCTGTCTGATGCAGGTGTGCCGGAAATCCTGTTGACCAATCGAACGCGCGCCCGGGCGGATCATCTGAAAGAGGAATTTGGTCAACGAATCCGCGTTGTAGATTGGGTTCAGGCCGGAAACGTCATCGAAAACGCGGAACTGGTGGTCAACACAACCTCATTGGGGATGCGGGGCCAGCCGGAATTGCGGGTTCCTCTGGATGGGTTGCAGCCCGGCGCCGTTGTCACGGATCTGGTTTATGCCCCGTTAAAGACAAACCTTCTGAAAACCGCGGAAGAAGCAGGATGCACGACGGTTGATGGTTTGGGCATGTTGCTGCATCAGGCGGTTCCGGGGTTTGAGCGGTGGTTTGGCGTGCGTCCCGAAGTGGATGCAGAGACGCGCGCGGCGGCTTTGGCATGAGTTTTGCCCTTGGCCTGACCGGTTCTATCGGCATGGGGAAAAGCACCACAGCACAGATGTTTGTCGAGGAAGGTTGTGCTTTGTGGGATGCTGACGCGGCTGTGCATCGGTTGTATGCGCCCGGGGGCGCAGCGGTTGAACCTATGCGTGCAGTTTTCCCTGCCGCTATTGTCGATAGAGCTGTAAGCCGAGACGCGTTAAAGCGGATCATTGCTGCCGACCCCGAAGCGTTGAAAGCAATCGAAGCGATTGTGCATCCTCTGGTCGCGAAAGATCGCGCAGAATTTCGTGAAAACACAACAAGCGACATTTTGGTGTTCGACATACCTCTTCTTTTCGAAACGGGCGGAGATGCAGCCATGGACGCCGTCGCCTGCGTTTCGATCCCGGCTGACGAACAAAAGCGCCGTGTTATGGAACGGGGAACAATGTCCGAGGCGCAGTTCGAACAGATCCGCGCCAAGCAGATGCCGAATGCAGAGAAATGCGCGCGGTCCGATTTTGTAATCGTAACAGACACGCTGGACCATGCCCGTCAGCAGGTGCAGGATGTGGTCAGGCAGATACGGGCGGGAATGAAAGATGCGTGAGATCGTACTCGATACCGAAACCACCGGGTTCGATCCCGAAAGCGGGGACCGGATTGTTGAGATTGGTGCCGTTGAACTGTGGAACCACGTCGCGACGGGTGAAACCTATCACGTCTATATCAACCCTGAACGCGGTATGCCGGATGAGGCGTTTGGCGTGCATGGCATCGGCCCGGACCTGTTGGAAAACCCGCGTCCACCGGAAAAGGGTGAGGTAACGCTGAAAGACAAACCGGTGTTTGCCAAGGTGGGTTACGGGTTTCGTGAATTTGTTGGGGATGCGCGGTTGGTGATCCACAACGCGTCGTTCGACATGAAATTCCTGAACGCGGAACTGAAATGGATGGGCGCGCCGTTGATCCCGATGGAACAAGCGCTGGATACGCTGGCAATCGCCCGCAAACGGTTTCCCGGATCCCCAGCATCTTTGGATGCGCTGTGCCGTCGATTTAACATCGACAACTCGAACCGTGTTCTGCACGGCGCTTTGCTCGACTCTGAAATACTGGCCGAGGTTTATCTTGAGCTGATCGGAGGGCGACAGCCTGATTTTGGCCTGTCCACGTCCGCATCATCCGCATCCGGTGGCGGTGAAGACTGGCGACCAACACCGCGTAGCGCAGCATTGCCATCCCGGATCACCGAAGATGAACGCGCAGCACATGAAGCGTTTGTGGAGAAGTTGGGCGAAAGCGCCCTGTGGACCCGCGCCTGATCCGGTCAGGCGCGGGTCAAAGCCTTAGGCGTCGGTCTTTTCGGCCTGAGCGGCCTGACGACGCATCAATTCGTTGCGATACAGCGCCACGAAATCGATATTGTCCAGGTTCACCGGCGGGAAGCCGCCATCACGGGTGATGTCGCTGACGATGCGGCGCAGGAACGGGAACAGCATCCGCGGGCACTCGATCATCAGGAACGGGTGCATCTGATCTTCTGGCACGCCTTCCACGTGGAACAGCCCGCAATAGTCCAGTTCGCACAGGAACAGCACATCATCCATGCCTTTGGCTTTGGATGTCAGGTTCAGCTTGATGGACACTTCAAACTGATGTTCAGCGCTGCGCTTTTTCGCGTCCAGGTTCACCTGAACAGCGATTTCCGGCTGCACGTCGCCTGACACACCCTTTTGCGCCATCACGTTTTCAAAAGACATGTCACGGATGAACTGCCCCAGAACCCGCATTTGAACCTGCGGGGCGGCTTGGGCCGCAGTGTTTTCTGCAGCGTTTTCTTCGGCCATGGATCTACTCCAAAATTAAATTTCGCCACTGCTTAGCAAGTTGGGCGCGGCACCTCAATGCTGGTGGGGCCCTTCCACCCATTTCGACGGCTTAGAAGGGTCTTTTTTCGGGCGAACTTCGCTGAATTCACCGTCAATAATGTCCCCCTGCTCGAAAGGGTTTTGTCGCGATTGAAATCCTGTGCCCGGTCCCATCTGAAACTGTGCCACGGTGACTTTCGACTTCAGGTAGCGGAAAACAGCGACACGAACGCCCGGTACCAGCAAGGCAAATCCTATGGCATCGGTGAAAAAACCCGGTGTCAGCAGCAATGCGCCGGACAAAAGGATCATAGCACCATGGGCCAAAGGTTCGGTCGGGTCGTCCAGTTCAGCGAACGATCGCTGCAAATTTACCAATGCCATGCGACCTTGTGTCCGCACCAGAACCGTGCCCAGAACGGCGGTCAGTACAACAATGGCAAGGGTTGGCCAAAGTCCAATCAGACCACCCACCTGAATAAACAGCGCGATCTCGATGATAGGCACCAACAAAAATGCCAAGAACAGATACATTTGCGTTATCCTTTCCCTAAGGCCGGGCTGTGGACTTGCCACCCACGCTCACCTACATAGTAGCATGAGGCCGCGTATACAAAGTCGCGGTTCTGAAAAGAGGATGAAATGAACGAACCCATGATCCAGCTACTGGTCCTGGCCGGAGTTGCCGTTTTCCTGATCCTGCGCCTCAAAAGCGTGTTGGGTACGCGTGAAGGTTTTGAGAAACCACCTTTGCAGCAACAGCCTGAAGCGCATAAATCGCGTCGCGATTTCGAGGTAATCGAAGGCGGCCCGGATCATGACATCACTGACCATGTCGCTGAAGACAGCGAACAGGCGCAAACCCTGGCCGCGATGAAACGGGTTGAGCCCGCCTTTTCCGTCAATGAATTTGTTCAGGGCGCACGCGGTGCCTATGAAATGATTGTGATGGGGTTCGAAAAAGGCAATCTCGACGAGATCCAGCCGTTCCTGTCGGAAGAGGTATTTGAAACATTCGTCTCGGTCGTCGCTGCCCGCGAAGATCAGGGCCTGACCATCGAGGCCGAGTTCATCGGCGTGCGGGAAACCACCCTGTCGGATGTCAAATTCGACAAAGACACCAATGAGGCCGAGATCACCATGAAATTCGTGGGTGAACTGACCTCGGTCGTGCGGGATCGCGGCGGTGATATTGTCGAGGGCAACCCCAACACCGTGAAACGCCAAAAGGACAGCTGGACCTTTGCCCGTGTGATGGGCAAGGACGATCCGAACTGGCTGCTTGTTGCCACGGACGCATGATTGCTACGCTCCGGTCGCTTTTTCTGGTGGGTGCAATGACCGCCGCCAGCGCTGCCGGAGCCGAGGCAACGCGATCCATTCTGTCGTTTGACGATCTTCAGGGCTGGGCCGAAGATGACCACGGCGCGGCCCTTTCCGTTTTTCTGAATACTTGTGGCGATCTGAAGGACCCGGACTGGGGTGCATTATGCGGAGTTGCCGGGACATATGAAGCGGATGCTGCGCGAGCGTTTTTTGAACTCTTTTTTCGCCCCGTGTTGGTCGAGGATGGCAAAGACGCCCTGTTCACGGGGTATTTTGAGCCAGAGCTTGATGGTGCGCGCAGCCGGACTGATCGTTTCAAGTACCCCATTTACAAGATGCCCCCCGAAGCGCGAAACGGGCCATGGCTCAGCCGTCGGGAAATCCTGAGTGGTGATGTGATGCAGGGGCGCGGGCTTGAAATTGCCTGGGTCGATGACCCGGTCGAGCTGTTTTTTCTGCAAATTCAGGGTTCGGGGCGTGTACGGCTGCCCGATGGTGGTGCCTTGCGTGTGGGATACGGGGGCGCAAACGGTCATCCGTACAGATCCATCGGTGTCGAACTGGTTCGGCGTGGGATTTTAGGTGCGCATGAGGTCAGTGCTCAGATGATCCGGGCGTGGGTGCGCAAGAACCCTGAGGCCGGTGCCGAGCTGCTGTTCCACAATCCTTCCTATGTGTTCTTTCGTGAAGTCTCGCGCGTTGCGCCCGAACTTGGGCCATTGGGGGCAATGAACCGATCGATTACAACGATGCGCAGCATTGCGGCGGATCCGGCCTATACGCCATTGGGGGCGCCGGTCTGGGTTGAGAAGGACGGCAAAAATCCATTGCGTCGTCTGATGATCGCGCAAGACACAGGGGCCGCCATCAAGGGTGCCCAGCGGGCAGACATCTTTTTCGGAACGGGTGACGAGGCCGGGCAAGCCGCCGGCAGGTTAAAAGATCCGGGTCGGATGATCGTTTTGTTGCCGATACAGCGGGCTTATGCCCTGCTGCCGGATGAGTTCTGATGACCCGGCGCAAACTGACGACAGAAGAGATCGAGCTGTGGCGCAAGGTCGCCAAACAAGCCGAACGGATGCATCCGGAAATTCCACAGACGGTCCATCCGACCTCCTTGCCGAAACCCAAGCCGAAAAAAACGCCGAGACCTCGGTTCGAAGCGTTTGAAATTGGTGAGACTCATCAGACAAAACCAAAGTCAAATGATTTGAAGCCATCGGTCACAGATGCGCTGCGCAGAACGCCGGTTCAGATGGACAACAAAGCCTTTGGCCGAATGAAGCGCGGTAAGCTCAAACCGGAAAGCAAGCTGGACTTGCACGGTATGCGGGTCGACACGGCGCACCCCGCGCTGATCCGTTTTGTCCTGACTGCGCAAGCCCAAGGCAAACGGTTGGTTCTGGTTGTGACCGGCAAAGGAAAGGATCGGGACGAACCGGGCCCGATTCCGACCCCACGCGGAGTACTCCGCAATCAGGTGCCGCATTGGCTGACCATACCGCCACTGGCACAGGCGGTGATGCAGGTTACGCCCGCCCACATAAGCCATGGTGGGGATGGAGCTTATTACGTTTACTTGCGGCGTCTTCGCTAAAGGGATCGTGCCGCACGGGTGACACCAACACGGACCAGCGTGCAGACCAGAACAAAAAATCCTCCGGTCCACAGGAACTGAGTATCCAACGAAACGCCCCAATCGATCAGCACTCCGGTCAGACCCGGACCGATCGCCGAACCCAGAACCATGACCGCTGTTGCCATCGCTTTGATCGCACCGATGTGTCGGGTGCCGTAGAACTCGGCCCAGAAGGCGCTAGGTAACGTGCTGTTTGCCCCGGCGGTGAGCGCCAGAAGAACCAGCCCAAGCGTCGCCCCGGCAATCGAGGTCGTCAGGGCAAGAGTCACAAAACCCAGCGCAATCGGCAGCTGGTAATAAGGCATCATCCGTGCTGTGCCCCATTTGTCCAACGCCCAGCCGGCCGCAAACATCGAAAGCAGCGATACCCCGGTGTAAACGGGAAACAAGGCGACCAATTGGATGTGAGCCCATCCTTTCACTACGGCCAAATGGACCTGATGAAAAAAGAAGGCCGTGACAAAAGCCGAAGGCCCAAGGACAGCGGGTGCCATAAACCAGAACAACGGGTGTTTTAGCGCATCACTCCGAGTCCAGTGACGGCCTTGCATACCGGTGGCTGAATACTCGCTGGCAAGGCTTTGCGGTGTGCGTTCTTCCCTGAGAAGGCGCATCAGAATTGGAATACCCAGCAAAACGATAATGGCTGCAAGCCCCCACAGCCACCGCCAGTCCAGAAACACCATGGCGGTGACAAATGCCAGCGGCAGCAGCGCCTCTCCGATCGCGTATCCGACCGAGGCAATGGACAAGGCCTTGCCCCGTGTTGCGGTGAACCAACGGGCCATTGCAACCATCGCAAGATGGGTGCTCATGCCTTGCCCAAACAGGCGCAAAAGAAAGATCACCGCGGGCAGCAGCAATACCCAGCTGTTCAGCGACATGGCCAGTGCCGCCAACGCCAACCCGGCCAGAACCACAGGTCCCAACATTCGGACGCGGAAAACATCTGTCAGCCCGCCCGCCCAGATCATCACCAGTGCTGCTACGAGCGTGCCCAGAGAATACAACCCACCCCAGGCCCCGTGGCTGAGGCCGTAAGCAGTGCGAATTTCACCGGCAAAGACCGAGATAAAGAAGGTCTGCCCAAAACTGGACAGGAAGGTCAGCAGGACTCCGGCTCCCAACCACGCCGCATTGTCAGTTAGAAACCGACGCAGATTAAACTGCGTCACGGTGTGGTCACCTCGGCCTGTCCGGTTTCGGTCAATACAATTTCAGTGGCGCCATCGGGATTGCGTTCGCTGGGCGGCACGAGAATATCGATGGCCTGCCGATCTTCGCGCCCGAACGTGCTGTTGATGCGCCGCAACGAGCTGAGGATCGACAGCAGTGCAGGAGAGGTTGCGGCGACGAAATGCGAGGACGCTGCATCGCTGTTGAATGCGGTGGTATCGATTACGCTGATCGGGAATTCTTCAAGCGAGGCGATCGAGCTGATGTTTCCAAGCCTTTCACCCTCATCCGTGCCGCGCAGACGAGCCGAGATATTCAGGATTTTGTCCTTTTGGGATACCATAACAAGAAACGGGTCGGGTGGATTGTCGATGCGTTTCATTTGCGAGCGAAACAGATCCAGATCCAGATCCGGTGAGATCAGCACGACACCTTCGAGGTTTCTTTTCGCCCACCCGGGTTCCTGCAGCTCAGCTTGTCGCATCATTTCCATCGACAAGGCGCCGCCCATGGAATGTGCAACCAGAATAACGCGCTTTACGCCCATGGCCTTGAGTTCGCGGATGGTCTGCTCTAGCCCGTCGCGGGCGAACAGCATGCTGTCCAGGTCATAGGCATACCCATAGCCGGTTGCTCGGCTTGGCCATGAATACACCAGCGTAGATCCCGGAAGACCAATGTCATGGGTCAGCTGAGCGGCGCGGAAGATGGTTTCGGTCTGAGTCGAGTTATAGCCGTGTACAAAAATCGTAACGTCATCCTGACCGCGCAGGTGTTCGCGCAGACCTCGCGGGCCGTCCAACTCAGTCACGCCTGTCAGTACGAATTCTTTCTGCGGGTTGGGGTTTGCATACGAGAATTTGAGCGTACCCGGAGTATGTGTTGGCGGAATTGAAACCGTCGTTTCCAGAAACTGGAGCGACTCGCCACGCCGGAACCCATAAGATCCATCGACTTCGCGCGCTCGGGTCGTACTGGCAAAAATCGTTTCAGGTGTACCAACAGTCACAGCCGATGGAACAATTTCGGACACAGTCCGATCAACACAGGCGCTCAGCGAAAGGAACAAGAGTAAAACGATGAAATAGCGCAGCACGTGCCAGCCCTCGGGTTGAATCGTGCTTACGCTATCTTATTCTCACTCCGCGTCCAGCGTCGAACGTCTGAAAGAGCGGCAAAAAACGGCTGGCCCTGTTACAAAACGTAACGGCTCAGGTCTGCGGACTTGGTCAATTCACCAAGATTGTCACTGACGAATTGCGCATCGACAGTGATCTCCGTTCCGGCCTTATCCGGTGCAGCAAATGAGAGGTCTTCGAACACCCGCTCCATCACCGTGTAAAGCCGGCGCGCGCCGATATTTTCAACGCTCTGGTTCACGTCTGCAGCAATCCTAGCCAGTGCGGCAATGCCGTCTTCAGTAAAGCTGACCGTGACCTCTTCGGTCCCCATCAGGGCGGTGTACTGTCTGGTCAGGGCGTTGTCGGTTTCGGTTAGAATGCGCACGAAGTCCTCTTCGGTGAGCGCACGCAGTTCAACGCGGATGGGCAGACGGCCCTGCAGTTCTGGCAGAAGGTCCGAAGGTTTGGCGATGTGGAACGCGCCTGAGGCGATGAACAGGATATGGTCGGTTTTTACCGGGCCGTGTTTGGTGCTGACGGTGGTGCCTTCGATCAGAGGTAGCAGGTCGCGCTGCACCCCTTCGCGGCTGACATCGCCACCGCGCGCGTCCGAACGGGCGCAGACTTTGTCGATCTCATCAAGGAAAACGATCCCGTTTTGCTCGACCGCCTCGAGGGCAACCCGATTGACGGTTTCGTCATCCAGCAGCTTGTCGGCCTCTTCTCCGATCAGCGCGTCATAGCTTTCAGCGACCGTCATGCGTTTCTTAACGGTTCGTCCGCCAAACGCCTTGCCGAAAATGTCACCCAGATTCATCATGCCCATCTGACTACCCGGCTGCCCGGGAATGTCGAACATCGGCATCGGGTTTGAAGTGTCGGAGAGCTCCAGCTCGATCACCGTGTCGTCCAGTTCTCCGGCTTTTAGTTTTTTACGGAACATCTCGCGCGTGCCTTCGCGGGCGTCTTCGCCTGCGATTGCGGCAATCACACGATCTTCGGCGGCCTGATGCGCGCGCGCCTTAACATCCTCGCGCATGTATTCGCGGGTCTGGACAATGGCTGCATCCGCCAGATCACGAATGATTTGCTCGACATCTCGACCGACATAACCAACCTCGGTGAACTTGGTGGCCTCGACCTTGATAAAGGGCGCACGGGCCAGTTTGGCCAGACGTCGGCTGATCTCGGTCTTGCCGACACCGGTCGGGCCGATCATCAGAATGTTCTTGGGGTAGACTTCGTCCCGAATGTCATCGGCCAGCTGTTTGCGCCGCCAACGATTACGCAAGGCAACGGCCACCGCTCGTTTGGCATCCTTCTGGCCAATAATAAAGCGGTCCAGTTCCGAGACAATCTCGCGCGGGGTCAGGTCGGTCATGTGTATTCAATCCGGTTGTTTCGAAACGGAACCTAATCATAAGACGGGAAAACACAAGCTGATCACGGAAAACTCACGCCAACTCACGGGGTGCACACGGAAATTCGTGCCGATGTGAATCGCCATGGGTGCAGCACGTACGGCATAGTTTTTGCGACGGGCAAACCTGCCTGCATCTATCAATGGAGATATCAAATCATGATGACTCGTCGATCGCTTTTTGTGAAAGCTGCTGCCACGGGCGCAGCGCTCACCCTGGCCGGTACCACGACTGCCCTGGCCGGCGGCGCCAAAAAGAAAGGCTCGTTCGAGGGTCGCTCGAACCACATCACCACCGGTTCGGTGAAACTGGTCAAGGATGGCGACCGTTACATCGTTGAACTGGGCGAGGACTTCTCGCTGGACAACGGCCCCGACCCGCGTGTCGCATTTGGTAAGGATGGCAAATATGCCCCCGACAGCAAACTGGGCGCACTGCTGCACCTAACCGGCAAGCAATCTTATGCCGTGCCGCCGACCATGGATGTGTCGGGTTACAACGAAGTGTACATCTGGTGCGAAGTCGCCGGTGTGCCGCTGGGCGTTGCATCGCTGAAGTAACCACTCAGGTCAGAGGCCGACCCCCCCGGCCTCTGACAAGCCTTAACGCGCTTCGGCTTTAACTTGCGACGTGAATACCCTGCCACGCTTCCGGCGTTCTCGGGACTTTCGCGTCGCAGTTTGATTCAGATAAAACCCGAAACGCTTTAGGTAACAGAGCAACTGTCTGTTACACTCGCCTCAAGGTATTGGAACCGGGGGCGTTTTTAATGACCAAGATTGCCAAGATCACCTTATTGTTCGTGGTATTTGTCGACCTGATCGGGCAAGGGCTGGTCTTTCCGATCATCAACTCGCTCATCATGGAGACCAAGTCCGGGTTCCTGCCAGACAGCACACCAGTGGGGCGACGCCACTTTTATTATGGTCTCGTGATTGGATGTTTCTTCCTGTCCTGGTTTCTTGGGGTCGTTTACGTCTCCAAAGTCTCGGATTCCATCGGGCGCAAGAACGCGCTGTTGGTCTGTCTGGGTGGAGCACTGGTCGGTTATGCA
Source organism: Ruegeria sp. HKCCD4884 (assembly GCF_013110855.1). Lineage (NCBI taxonomy): Bacteria > Pseudomonadati > Pseudomonadota > Alphaproteobacteria > Rhodobacterales > Roseobacteraceae > Ruegeria > Ruegeria sp. HKCCD4884. Next base: position 58,295 of record NZ_WVRJ01000009.1, on the reverse strand, counting down.
CTGACCATCGCGGCGCTTTACATGAATAGCCTGTTGCTGCTGATCGTCGGGCGCTCGATCACCGGGTTCACGGCTGGCAACCAGCCCATCGCGCAGGCGGCGATGATTGATGGCAGCACCGATGCGGCCGACCGCGACCGCAACATGGGCTATATCGTGACCGGCGTCAGCTTTGGTCTGGTGGGCGGCCCGATTATCGGAGCGGTCCTGTCCGACGCGGCCTTGTTGGGCAGTTACGCAACCCTGAAAACCCCGTTCTACGGCGCATTTGTTCTGGTTCTGATTGCCATCTTCCTGGTCACAACCTTCTTCAAGGACACCCGGACCGAGCGCGAACCCTTTGTATTCCGCCCACGTGATATCACCGACAGCCTGATCGCCGTGCGTGGGCATCCGATGGTTCTGAAAATCCTGCCGGTTTACGCATTCTTCATGATCGCCAACGTCACTTTCTATGTTTTCGTCGACAACTTTCTGACGAGCGCATTTGGATACGGTGTGATCGGTGGCAGCATGGCCATGGTGGTGATCGGCTTTGCGCTGGCGTTCTCGAGCACTTTCCTCGTCAAGCCGGCACAAGAACGTTTCAGCAAACACCAGATCATCTATACGTCTCTCATCGTGATGGTGATTTGCGGCCTGGCCTTTGCCTTCAGCCCCAGCGGTGTGCTCAGCTATGTGCCGGTCTTCTTCTTCTACTTCCTGTTCGGTGTCGCATATCCAACCATGCTGGGCCTGTTCTCGTCCAGCGTCAGTGAGACGGACCAAGGCTGGGTCATGGGCGTGACCACGGCGGTCTTCTGTCTGGCGGGTGGGATTATGTCCCTGATCGGCGGCGGGTTGATGAGCATCGACATCCGCGTGCCTTACTACATCGTGGTCATCGCCGCGATCTTCGGGTTGATCGGAATGCACCGTCGCTGGAAAGGGAAAGAGATCAAGGCGCTGTTAGCCTGAAATGGTTTCAACTGTCAGATTGCCGTTTGTATAAACGCAAATATCGGCGGCAATCGCCATGGCTTCGCGCGCGACCTGCTCGGCTTCTTTGTCGCTGTCCATCATCGCGCGGGCCGCGGCCAGTGCAAAGTTTCCGCCCGATCCGATGGCCGCCACGTTGTGCTCAGGCTCCAGCACGTCCCCTGCCCCGGTGATGACCAGCAGATCCTTGCCGTCGGTGACGATCAGCATCGCCTCAAGCTTTTGCAGGTATTTGTCGGTGCGCCAGTCCTTGGCCAGTTCGACCGAGGCGCGCGCCAATTGGCCGGGTGTGGCCTCAAGCTTGGCTTCCAAACGTTCCAGCAGTGTGAAAGCATCTGCGGTCGATCCGGCAAAACCTGCCACAACCTCGAATCCGCCGGGCGACAAACGGCGCACTTTGCGGGCCGTTCCCTTGATCACGGTCTGACCGAGGCTGACCTGACCATCACCGGCTATGACAACCTGACCGTTCTTTTTGACGCCAATGATCGTCGTGCCGTGCCAACCGGGAAAGTCGTTATCTGCCATGATCGTCTCCGTTTTCGCTGGCGGTATATATGGGCCGGGTAAGGTGTTGGCGCAACCCGTTCTTAAAGTGCCCAAAAGATATGCAGAAAATGCAATCCGGGGTTACCAGACCAGCAATTGTGAGTCCAAGCGCGCGGGATTACATGAGGCTTACAACCGACAACGGGTCGGCTGTTTCACATCTAAGGACTGCGCACATGGCAACCACAGCTAACATTCATGCGCCGCTCGGAGCAGCTACCATCCTGCACGTGGCGGACGCGTTCTCAAACGTCGTCAAATCTGTTGCGAAATGGAACGACGCACGTAAAACACGGAACCTTCTGTCGGAGCTCAGCGACGCACAGCTGGAAGACATCGGTCTGACCCGCGAAAGCATCGCAAATATCTGATCCTTCGTCTGGATTACCGAATTGGAACAGCCGCCCGGAACCCCGAGCGGCTTTTTCTTTGTCAGCTTTGTACGTATTTCCCCGACAGGTCGGGTAGGAATGCTTCGACCGCTGCGGTTGCAACCACGTGTTTAGTGCCGGCCTCGTTATCCATCACGTCCAGCCCGCCTTTGACCGCGCGTACTTCGGCACGGCCCCGCGGCAGATCGGCAGCAACCAGATCACAATCCACCTGATCAGGCTTTTGGACACCAATGGTCACGCTGACACGCATTTGGGAATGATCAATGCCCAGTTTGGAGAACAGTGTGATTGATGAATGATGCAACGCATCCTGCACCGCGCGGCGCGCCGCTTTGGTATAATCCTGACCGTATAGGTCGTTGCCCGTTCCCATCTCCAGAATGATGCGTTTTTCACTCATTGCGCGGGCTCCATGTCAAAGGAAACGATCAGGGCAGCGTTTGCGATGACCGTGCACTTGTCCCCATGTGGCTTTTCGATATCCAGCCCACCTTTGGTGACGGTGATATTCGGCTGGCCATAAGGAAAGATTGCCTTCAGCGCGTTAGTGTTCACCTGATCTGGTTTCTGCACCCCGATTTCGGCATCGATGATCATTGCCTCTTTAGGAAACCCGAACAGTTCGGCCATGTTGACCGAGTTGTGCCACAGCGCATCCTTGATCGCCCGCAATGACGCCTCGGTATAGTCCATTCGGCGCAGGGATGTACCCATCCCAAATTCAACAAGAACCTGCGTTTTTGCCATTGGTTTCTCCAACATATGCAACAAAAAAGGCGCCCCGATCTGAGGCGCCTTTGAAACGTTCTGCTAGGACCAGATCAGATGGATTCGTCGATCCAGCTTTGCAGCGCGGCCTTGGGTGCTGCACCTGCGCGGTTGGAAACAACCTGACCGTCCTTGAAGATGAACAGCGCGGGGATACCGCGTACGCCCATCGCAGCGGCAGAGTTCGGGTTGCTGTCCACATCCACTTTGGCGATTTTCACCTTGTCGCCATACTCGGCGGCCAGCTCTTCCAGTGCGGGGCCGATTTGCTTGCAGGGGCCGCACCATTCTGCCCAGAAGTCCACGACCACGGGAACGGTCGAGTTCTTGACTTCGGCGTCAAAGGTGTCGTCGGTAACGGCTACGGTCGACATATTCTGTCTCCTGAATGGGGTAAACTCGGGAACAGAACGTAGGTGCCGCGTGGGGTAAGGTCAAGGTGCCCGAGCGCGGGTCAGGGCATCCGTCACAAGATCGTGTGGCAACCACATGAGGTTCGCGGTTCGGGTCCAAAGAATGGCGGTTCGAATGCTGCGGTCAGGATAGATCTGAGCAAGCGCCTGCGCATAGGCCCCCATTTGGCGTAACAGGCCCTCAGGGCAGTCTTCAACACGATATGGAACAGTTGCATTTGTTTTGAAATCAATCACTTGCACGTCCGTATCCGAAACGACCAGCCGGTCGATGACCCCATGCATGCGCTGCCCATTCAAATCTGCGGTTACTGGAACTTCGGCCAGAGTTTCAGGTGCAAAAACATTCCTCAGCGATTCAGCCGTCAGAACCCGGGTGGCTTCGGTCAAAAGCTCTTGCCGGTCTGTGTCTTGCGTATCCGGTAGCAGCCGTGCGCAAAGTTCGGGCCAAATCTCCGGTTCAGGTATCGGCAAGTGTTCCAGCAGCAGATGCAGACGTGTTCCACGCAGTTTCGCAGCGTCTTCATCCAAACCGACATCACCGGGCAACGCTTTGGCTCCACCCAGATCCGAAGGGCTGAGCGCGCTTACAGGCTCAATCGGCTCAGGTGCCGGGTGACGATACATGTCCGGCAAATCGACCTGCTCGGCGACCGTTTGAGGCTGATCGACCAAAGGCAGCGCATCCCAATCCCCGTGAGACAGGCGGCGAATGTTGGAACCCGGCAGCTGCACGGCTCCGGCCCTCTCCATCGCTGCCTCGACCATTTGATACCAGCTGTTGCCGTCTTTCCCCAATTCGCCGGCTGCGGCCAGGATTAACCACTTTTCGGCCCGTGTTAGAGCCACATATAGCAACCGGAGCCGTTCATTTTCCTCACGCGTGCGCGCCTCTTCCCGCGCCTGTGCGATCAGTTTGGGCGAGACATCTGCCGACACTTTCCACAGCGGAATGCCTTCGGTCACCATGATCTCGGCATCGCGCGGTGCCTGGCGTTTGCCGGTATCCGGCAGGATCACGATCGGAGCTTCAAGACCCTTTGATCCATGCACGGTCATTACGCGGATCATATTGCCCACACCGCTCATCTGCCGTTTGATTTCCAGATCGTCGGTTTGCATCCAGACCAAAAACCCGGTCAAGCTGGGGATATCGGTGCGCTCATAGGCCAGCGCCTGAGACAGCAACGCATTGATGCCGTCTTCCGCTTCGGCCCCCAGGCGGCCCAGCAATTTGCGCCGCCCGTCATGGCGGGTCAGAATGCGTTCGATCAGGTCATAGGGGCGCAAAAAGTCGATCTGGCTGCGCAAATCGTTCAAAATGGCGAGCGTTTCGGGAAACTCCTCAGCCCGGTTGCGCAACGCAGCCCAGAGGAATTGTTCCTGCCGCCGGTGCGCCAGATCGAAAAGCTGCTGTTCAGACCATCCGAACAAAGGGGATTTCAGAACCGTTGCCAATGACAGGCTGTCTTCGGGCGTGGCCAGAAAGCTCAGCAGCGCGGCGAGGTCTTTGACCGCCAGTTCAGCGCCCACCTTAAGCCGGTCGGCCCCGGCGATGGGCAGCCCGGCTGATTTGCAGGCGCGGATGATTTCGGCGAACAGGTCTGACCGCCGCTGCACGAGGATCAGGAAATCCCCCGGCTTCACCTTTCGTCTTACAAACGTGCCGTTCTTATCATCCTCAGGGATCGTTTCGCCCCGTTCGATCATGGCCTTGATCGATTGTGCAACCTGCTCGGCCAGAATGACGGTATGGTGCCGCGCACCGGGGCGATCCACCGGATCGGTCCAGTCGCCTTCCTCGGCCTCTTCGACCTTTTCCACGACAGGCCAAAGATCAACCCGGCCCGGCAGGTCAGCTTTGAAGGCGCGGTGCAGGCTGTCCTTGTGAAACCCTGCCTCGATCCGGTTTTCAAAAAGAATATCGACCAAAGACAGGATGGCGCTGGAGGAGCGGAACGAATATTCCAGCGTCATATCCCAAAGTTTAGAGTCTGATTCAGCCAGTTTCCGGCCAAACTCCTCTTGCATCCGATCAAACGCCTGCGGGTCGGCGCCCTGAAAGGAATAGATCGACTGTTTCTTGTCGCCGACCACAAAAATAGTGCGCTCAACCCCGGATCGGGCCCCTTCCCCGCTGGTGAATTCCTGCGCCAGCTTCTCGACCACGTCCCATTGGTCCGGACTGGTGTCCTGTGCTTCGTCCACCAGAATATGGTCGATGCCGCCGTCTAACCGATACAGCACCCATTCGGCCACCGCCGGGTCATTCAGCACTTGCCGCGCGCGCAGGATCAGGTCGTCGAAGTCCAGCCATCCCCGCAATTGCTTGCGTCGCTCGTACTCTGGCAAGAAGGCTGCGGCAAAGCGGTGCAGGACGGCGGTTTTCTGTGCCGCGACCAAGGCAAGGCGCTGTTCGCGCGCGGACTCGACCCGCAGCATGAAGGATTCCAATTGCGGCATCCGGTCGGCCAGTTCGCCCTCGCGCAGGGGTTTGGTCGGAAACCCGTTGATCTTGGCGGTGAAAGGCTCTTTTGCGCCTTTCCCGGTCAGCAGCACGCTTTCCAACATAGGCAGATATGCCAATCGGGCCTCAGTGAACCCGGCCAGCTTCACCGCTGCTTTGGCATTGTTGCCGCCGCTTTCTGTCAAAGCGGTCCGCATGGACTGGATCAATTCGACTTCGCCGCCCAGAAACACCCGCTCGGCCAGGGCCGTTTCGTCAAAGCCATCCGGAAGATCGAACCGTTTCAACAGGTCGGACCAGCCCAATGGCAGTGCAAACAGGTTGCGCCTGTGCGTGATCGCGGCGGTCAATTTGTCAAAGCCCGTATCGGTCACGAACCGGGCTACATCTTCAATCAACCCGGCCTGCGGGCCTTCGGCGAAATCTTCGACGATTTCTTCCCGCAAAAGCGCTGCTGCGCGGTCTTCCATTTCGGAGAACTGTGGGCTGACCCCAGCCTCCAGCGGGAACCGCCGCAGCAAAGAGGCGCAGAACGAGTGAATGGTCTGGATCTTCAGGCCACCCGGCGTTTCGATGGCGCGGGCAAACAAAGTGCGGGCTTGCGCCAATCTGTCCGAGTCGATGTCGCCGGGCACGCCCAGATCGGTCAATTGCTCCAAAAGAGCAGCATTTTCCAGCATTGCCCACTCACCAAGGCGCTTGAACAATCTGTTCTGCATCTCGCTGGCGGCCGCCTTGGTATAGGTCAGGCACAGAATGTGCTGCGGTTGGACCCCGCCCAGCAACAGGCGCGCCACGCGGTCGGTCAGAACCCGCGTTTTACCCGACCCCGCGTTAGCCGCCAGCCAGGTTGAGGCATCCGGTCGCGCCGCCTGCACTTGCCGTTCGGTTGCATCGTTTCGCGGGCTCATTTCAGGTCCTCAGGGCAAGTTTCAGCGGTTCGGTCCCATTCGCCGAACCGTGCCAGATGATCATAGTCGCCGATATCTGTGTCTTTGTGCAGCATCCGGCGGGATGAAAACCCCTGATCAGGCTCTAAATAAGCTGAAATCAGCTCTTTCAGCTCAGCAATAACTTTATCGGTCGGCTCTTTGATCAAGGGTGCGGCAACCTCTTTGTAACTGCCGCCCATGCCGATGAAGATGGCTTCGGCCACGTCTATCGGGTCAATGCCTTCGATACCGCCCTGCTCGGCCATGGCCGCCTCGATCAGCAGCTGTTTGTCGAACTTGGATTGCTGACTTTCTGTGGGCGGCGCGCCGGTTTTGTAATCGATGATCCGCAGCGCGCCCCGGCTGTTGCGATCAATCCGGTCCGCACGTCCGACGATGGTAAAATCCAGAGGATTCAGCACCAGTTTCATAGCTGCTTCAAACGCTATTGGCCCGCCGTCACCCCGGCGCGAGAGTTCAGCGCTCAGGAAGTCGTCTGCGATCCGTTCCAACCGGGCCAGCCAGAGTTTGCGGGCGGTGGGCCAGGCCACATGCTGGTCCAGAAGGCTGTGCGCCCGCTTGAGGAAATTCTCACGTGTCAGCAAAGCGCTGTCGAGAACGCTGTCTTTAACGAAATGTTCAAGGATTTCATGGATCACGATGCCCCGCAGCAAGGCATCGGGAGCCTGCACCAAGGGGTCAAGCGGTTTCAGGCGCAACACGTGTTTGGCATAGATCGCATAAGGATCGCGGATCAGCCGCTTGATTTCGGTCACTGACAAACGACGTGGCCTTGCAGCGACCGGCGGGCGTGGCGACGGGCGAGGCGCGGGTTCAATGCACGGCGCTTCTTCCAAAGCTTCTGACCAGTCCAGCCAGCGCTGACCACGCGCACCCATTTCTTCCAGAGCGTTGCGACCGCCCTGCTCCGGCAACCCTAGCAACAAGTTTGTCAGCCGGTTGAGCCAGCGCGACGGCACCGTTTCCGCGTCATCCGAGCGGGTCGCGCGGGTCAGCCAAACCTCGGGCGCGCCGACGGCTTGCTGGAAATCATGTGCCGACAAACCGATCCGACGTTCAGGCAGCAGCAACCCGGCCTTGTCGCGCATCTGGCGGTTCAGCCACGGATCTGGCGACGGGGCCTCGGGCCAGCTTCCTTCATTCAAACCGCCCAGAATCAGCAGGTCGGCACCTTGCACTCGCGCCTCAAGGGTACCCCAGATCATGATATGTGGATGCGGGGCATCGCGATCACGAACCTCTTCGCTGGCCAAAAGCGCGCCCAGAAAATCGGCAAAATCATGTGCCGTCATCGGGCCACCATGCTGCGCTTCATCTCTGAGAGAGTTCACGACCGCCAGCGCCTTTTGACCTGCGTTTTTGTCCCAAAGCGTGCCGGTTTCACCTGTGCTGCCAGCCGAGATCGCTTCGGCCAGTGTAGTCAGCCGGTCTACCCAGTCGGAAATATGCAGCTCGCCGCTGATTTGCTGGTCGCAAAAGTGATGTACGACCCATTTGACCCAGCTTTCAGGTGCTTCTTTGCGGATCGCAAATGCCGTCAGGCTGATCGTGTCAGGAAAAGGTGGGCCATGGCGACGCAGATCCAGTTCCAGATCACGTGTGTGCAACAGATGAGTGCCACGCTCACCCCCGTCATGGCACAGCGGTTGTTTCAGCAGCGTCAGCAACGCCTCGCCTTCAAGGCGGCGCGTGAACAGGTTGGCCACATGGCGCAGAAAACGACCGGGCGGTGAGAGTTGCAGAGGCAAGCCCGCACTGTCATCCGGTAGGATATTCCACCGATCCAGTGCGGCGCTGACCTGACGGGTCAACATGCGATCCGGTGTAATCAGGGCAGCGGTTTGACCGTCTTCAGCGGCTTGTCGCAGGCGCAAGGCGATGGCCAAAGCTTCGGCGCGGGGCGATTGCGCCTCGACCAGGGTCAGGTCCTTGGTTGCGCTTTCCAGGTCGGTCAGTTCCGGCCCTTCGGTCATCCAGGCGTCAGTTACCGGCGCTGGGCGTAAAGCGAGCGAAACCAAACGGTTGCGCGCGCGTGAAGGCGAGGACAAGTCAGTCCATGCAGCAACCTGATCAGGCGCAAGATCCAGCGCGCGCATCAGTTTGTGGAACCGGTATTGTGGGTGGTCTTCCGATGTCAGCGCATCGTCCAACCCCTGCCAAACGTGGTCTGGCTGGTCGAAATCATAACCCGGCAGGACCAAGGCCCCCTGTGGCAGACGCGCGATGGCCTCCATCAACATAAGCGTTGTTCCGCGCGACCCGGTGGAGCCTGCCAGAATGACTGGGTGCTGCGGAGGATTCTCCTGCCAGCGCGCGATCAGGTTTTCGACAACGCGGCGTTGGCGGGCTTGCGCATCCATCGCTTGTGCGCCGGTATCGATGAAGTGGTCTGCAATGCCAATGAAAGCCTGCGCTCGTGCCCAATGCCCCGACATGTCGCTGACATCCAACTGCCGAATGGCCTCGGGCGACACACCTTCGCCCTGCATTTCATCAATGAGGGCCGCCAAGCTGTCCGAGAGGTCGAAGACCGAAGAGCGCGCCGCCAGATCCGGTTGCTGTTCCAGCAGTTTGGCCACCAATTGCGTCAGTTCCAGACGCCGCCGCAGGGGTGGAATGGCAGGGGGAATCTTTGCCAAATCAACGCTTTCCCCCAAATCCGTGACCAGCGACAGGCGTGGCAGCAGGCAGGGCGGCCCTTGATTGAACAGCTCGCGAACGCGCCGTTCCATACGCCTTGTATTCAGAACCAATTCCACCCGCGCCAAAGCTTCCGGCGGGCCAGAGCAGCGCTGCCGCAGGCCATCCACCAGTGCTTTTGGGAAATCTGTGCCGGGCGGCACAGCAAAGACGCGGGGCAGGGTGCTGGGTTCAAACATCTGTCAGCAGACCTTCGGCCAGTGCGATCCCTTCGGGGCGACCGACGTCACACCATCGCCCCGGATACTCTATAGCAAACAGGCGATTTTGATCGTGCATTTGGTTCCAAAGCAAGTTTAGCGAGAACGCGGATTGCGGGAACGCGTGCAGCCCATCTGTTTTGACAATCTGCGCGCCCCCATAGACCAAACCCGGCCCGCGCGTGATACGCCCGTCCGCGTCGGCCGAGAAATCTCCGTCCCCCGTGTGACCAGTGGCTTGGGCAATAGGAACACACATCAAAAGCGCATCCATACGGGTCGGATCCCACGCTTTCTGCAACAGGGTCAGAGGGTTTGGGCCAGACCAGATGGCGTCGGTGTTCAGCGAGAAAACGGGGTCGGTGCCCAACAAGGGCAGGGCGGCCCTTAATCCGCCGCCCGTTTCCAGAATCTCTGGCTCTTCGCGTGAGATTATTACCCCTTTGGGGTTGAGATGCGCATACAGCTGATCGGCATGGTAATGCACGTTCGCCACGATGCGCACAGGGTCAAGTTCGTAAACAAGATCCAGCGCATGATCAATCAGAGGGCGCCCGGACACGTTGATCAACGGCTTGGGACGGTCCTTGGTCAAAGCGCCCATGCGCGTGCCAAACCCTGCTGCAAACAGCATCACGCCAAAGGGTGAACCGGTCATTGCACCCTCAGCTTGTTCAGGTTTTCGGGGGTTGGGCTGGGCAAAGCCTCGTGCAGCAATGGTGCGATCGACACCAGGGCCGGATGATCCAGATCGCGCATCAGATGGTCCCAGACCGCTGGTATCATGTCCACGTAGTGCGGTTTGCCAAAGCCCGTGGCAAGGCGCGCGAACACACCTAAAATGCGCAGGTTCCGTTGTGCGCCCAGCACGCTGTAAGCGGTGCGAAAATCGTGATCGTCCATGCCAGAGGCCGCAATATACCGATTGATCATCTGCATTTCGACCCCGGGAGAGACCTTGCGGCGAATGTCCTGCAGCAGAGAGACCAGATCATAGGCGGGATGTGCCAGAACGGCTGATTGGAAGTCCAGCAGGCCAACGCGTTTTAACCCGTCGCGATCCGGGAGCCAAATCAGATTTTCCGCGTGATAGTCCCTGAGCGCGACCACTTTCGCACCTGATGTTTCGCGGTGCAGAACATCCGCGAAACGGTGTTCAAACCGGCTTAGTGCGCGTGCGTCGTAAGACCCCACAATTCCGGCCGCGTAACTTGTAAAGGCCAGCGTGCACAGTTCGGTCATCAGCGGCGGGTCAAAGGATGTCAAAGACAAAGACGGCGCTTGATGCAGGTGCAGCAAAACGTCTGTTGCCGCTTCATACAAAACACGTTCTTTCGAAGGATCCTTTGCCAGCACCCGGCTAAAAAGATCGTCACCCAGATCTTCCAGCAACAGAAAGCCGTATTGCGCATCTTCTGCGTAGATCTCAGGCGCGCTCAGGCCAACCGAACGCAGGTAATTCCCGATGCGCACAAAGTCCTCGACATCCTCGCATTTTTCAGGTGGTGCATCCATCAAAACGGCCGTTTGTCCACTGGCCTGATCGGTCAGCCGTTCGTAGCGGCGGTCCGAAGCGTCGCCCGCCAGCGGTGCACGGGTGGCATCGGCCCATTGGGTTTGAGCAATCAGGGCCTCGGCAAGGATCGTCCTGTTTGTCATCCGAAGGTCTCCAGTTTCTTTGTCCATTTCGGATCAAGCCATGACAGGGTCAGATGGCGCATGCCTTCCGTGTTAGGGTCTGTTTCAAAGGTCAGTTTCAAAGCTGCATCTGGGGTAAGTGGACCAAGTTTGTCAGGCCACTCGACAAGGCAGATAGCGGTTTCGAAAGCGTCAATCAGGCCCAGTTCCTCAACCTCGTCTACTGCACTAAGACGATAGAGATCGCTGTGCCAGATTTCACCAATTGGCGTATCGTAGACCTGCACCAAGGTAAACGTGGGTGAGGGGACATCTTCGGGCTCGGACATGAGCGATTGAATAAGCGCGCGCGCAAAATGTGTCTTACCGCTGCCGATCTCACCTTCCAACAACACGACATCGCCCGATTGCAGGTTTGCACCAATACGCTCGGCGAATTTGGCGGTTTCTTCGGGGGACTGAAACGTCAGGGATCGCGGCTTTGTCGTCATGGCGCCACCATGGCCTTGCGTCTGACGGGCTGCAACCCGGTTCAAGCGCTGATCTGTTCTATCTGCTGGATTTTCGACGGGATTCTAGAAATGGAAAAACGAACTATGGTCGCGCCGTTCTGGAGCGGAGTGACCGTGCATTGAATAGGGGTACCGGTTCTCAAATGAATTTCAGCCGTCCATTCCGCCCGATCATCACGCATTTCCAAGAAATCCCTGATCTCGCCCAGGATCGGGGTTGCAAGACAGAGATCCTGCCAGCGTCGTGTGACATCTGTGGCCGTGTCAGTTTGAAAACCGGCATCTTCTGCATCACCCCAAAGTTTTTGATACGCGTAGTTGGTCAATGCCAGGGTGCCGTCATCTGCAAACACGGCAATTCCATCTGCAAGCTTGTCCAGTATGGACTGCATAAGGTCCATTTCAGACCGAAAGCGGCGCGTCAGGGTGATCTCGGCTGTGATGTCCTCAAATAAGAACGCCACGGCCCCGTCGGGATGTGGTCGACCACTGACCGAATAGACCGAACCGGATGGGAGCGACCATGTCTCGTGATAGTTTCCATCTTCTGCGGCTTCGAGAAGGTCATTCATCTGGCGCCGCCAACTGCGATAGTTCTTGGGTTCGGGCATCATGTGCTGATCCCGAAGGCGGTCGAAAAAGCTGCTTAGACTCGGACGACAGCTTAGAAAATCTGGCGGTAGGGTGGTCAGGTCGATCAAAGCTGGATTGAACAGTGCAAGCTGCCGGTTGCGATCGAAAATGGCCAAGCCGATTGAAAGCTGCGCAAAGGTCTTGGTCATCGTCTGGACAAACTTGCGCTGGGCGGTTTCTGCTTGGACGATGGCGTTGATGTCGACGGCATAACACAGGTAGCCGGACGCGTGTTCTACCTGAGTCAGATCGAACCAAAGCTTGTAACTGCTGCCTGAAACTTCAACAGACACTCTGGTCTTTCCAACGGACCGTTCCTCGGGCGTTGAAGGGAATAGGGGGTCGGTCAGGTCGGTGTCCTGATCGCGAGCTTTGCGCACGAGTGCGACATAGGCGGCGTTGCACCATTGTACCCGGTTGTTCTGACCCAGCAGCCACACTGGGTATGGGGCCTGATCCATGGCCAGCCGGGTTGGATCGTTCTGCGCTTCTGACCCTGCGGGCTTGGCCTTGGCAGCTTCACGCAGGCGGACACGGACAATGCCGTCAATCCACTCGCAAAGAACATCGCGCTCGACAGTGCAGTCGATAGGAGACACCACAACATATCCCTTATCGCGCACAGCGCCCGGAGATTCCGGAAAGGTCGGGAAATCCCTTTGTAGCAATCGGCGCAAGTCGGTCCAGTTTCTCACATGTTCGAAACCTGCCAGGGCGATGTCGGAATGGCTGATCAGCCTTTCTTCGTCGAACAGAAACACTGCGTCAAACAATGAAGTGTTTGAAAATAGCCCAAACGCATGGTCCCTTTGCGCACGACGCGGTAAGAGCCACTGAACGGCAAAACAGCCCGAGACAATGCTGATCGCGGCCAAAATGATCCAATCGGCCATTGTGTTCCCCAAAGCAGACTCCAACCCGCTTGAACTATGAGCAGGATTGGTTAACGGTCTCTTAACTCACACTTGAATGCGTTCGTTCAGACCCGATGGGACAGGCGTATCGCCCTTTTGTGCGTCAATCAGCTTGCGTGGCCAGGAGACTTTAACAATGGCGCCTCTGCGAGCAGGGTCGTCAGTCAGGCGTTGATAGGGATCAGCGCCATTGGCGAACTCCAATTCGGCACCACTGCGTTCCAGCAAGGTTTTGGCGATGAACAGGCCAAGGCCCATGCCTTCATATTCGGGGCGGGCCTTCTGGTCCGTTTCTGCCCGCCTGCGTCGCATAAAGGGATCACCGATGCGACCAATCATATGAGACGGATATCCGCGTCCGTCGTCCATAATACTGACGGTGATAAGGTTGTCGGTCCATTCAGCCTCGACCCAGACATTGTACCGTGCAAAATCCACTGCGTTCTGAATCAGGTTTCGCAATCCGTGGATGATTTCAGGCTTTCGCAGGATCGAAGGCTGTTGCACATCCCCGTCCTGCGCCGGCCCTTCGTAAAAGTGGACCTCTTTGCCGCGACCGACATGTGGTTCTGCGGCCTCATTCACCACGGTCGAAAGCGGGGCCTGCCGCAAATGAAGGTCGTCCTTACCAGCCCGGCCCATGTCCCTCAGAATGTCCCGGCACCGGTCGGCCTGCTCGCGGATCAAAGCGGCGTCTTCCTTGAGGTCGGGGTGGTCGTCCAGTTCCTCGATCAGTTCCGCGCTGGTCAGTTTGATTGTCGCCAGCGGCGTGCCCAACTCGTGCGCGGCGGCCGCAACAACGCCACCCAAATCAGTCAGCTTCTGTTCACGCGCCAGGGCCATGTGCGTCGCAGCCAAGGCTTCAGACATGGACTGAACCTCAGCGCTGACGCGGTGGGAATAGGCTCCGATAAAAACAATAGCGATGACAATCGCGGCCCAATTGCCAAACAGAAGAATATCCGGAATATCCAGAACCAGCCCCAGGCTGGTGCGCAGCGGCAGATGGAACTCGGCCAGCAGGGTCGTCAGCACAATCGCCACGGCCCCAACGATCAGGGTCGAACGCGTGCTCATGACATTGGCCGAGATCGTGACTGGCCCCAACAGCAGAAGTGCAAACGGATTGTTCAGCCCACCGGTCAGGTATAGCAATATGGACAGCTGCAAGAGGTCAAACAGAACCATCAAAAAGTTTTCAAACTCGGTCAGACGCTTGTTCTGTGGGAACAAAAGGATGGCCGTCAGGTTGCCCATGACCGAAATGCCGATGGCCAGATAGCACAGGCCCAGCTGCAACTGCACATCGTAATATTGCTGGGCAACAGTAATGGCTGTGAATTGGCCAATGATGGCCACCCATCGCAACAGGATCAGAGTGCGCAGGCGAATCCAGCTGCTCCGTTCCTGGCCGCGCCAAAAAGTCTGGTTGGATTCTGCCATCGGTTCCTTATGTCCTGTTGCAAAGGCTGATCATCTTGATAGGTGTCCCGGCCGAAACGATCAACAACCCCCTTGTGACCGGAACACTGAAATGACCCGTCTATACGCAATTCTCGCAACTGTTGTATTGGCAATTGGCCTTGGGGCCATGTGGCTTTTGACGCGGGGCAGCGGTTCTGATGACCAGTTTGCGCAGTGCCGGTCCAGCCAGATCGCAGGGGGAGCGGCCACTATCGGTGGGCCGTTTGAGCTGGTCAATGGCAAGGGCGAAACGGTGACTGACGCAGATGTGATCACCGAGCCGACGCTGGTTTATTTCGGTTACACGTTCTGCCCGGATGTCTGTCCTTTTGACATGTCGCGCAATGCTGACGCCGTGGATATCTTGGCCGAGCGCGGGTATTCCACGACGCCGCTGTTCATTTCAATCGACCCCGAACGTGACACGCCAGAGGTGGTGGATGACTATGCCTTCAACCTAGGGGGCAAGACCATCGCGCTGACAGGCTCGCCCGAGCAAGTGAAGGCGGCAAGCAAGGCTTACAAGACCTATTACAAGGCGCATGACAAAAGCGACGAGTACTATTTGGTCGATCACTCCACCTTCACATATCTGGTCACGCCCGAGCATGGTTTTCTTGAATTTTTCAAGCGCGATGACACGGCCGAGCAAATGGCGGACAAGGTCGGATGCTTTTTGGATCAGGCCGCTTCGTAACAAGGTTGTTTGACCTTTGTTCCCGCGCTGCTATTACTCATGTTCAAGCCAACGGCATGAAATAGCAGAAAGACCTAAGTATGGCAGACAGTTCTCAGCTTGATATTGGCCCTGATAAATCCCTGCTTCTGGTGGATGATGACGAGCCGTTTCTGAGACGTTTGGCCAAGGCCATGGAAAAGCGTGGGTTCGAAGTTGAAACCGCCGGATCCGTCGCAGCAGGCCGCGCTATTTCTACTGCACGCCCCCCGGCTTATGCCGTGGTTGACCTGCGGCTTGAGGATGGCAACGGCCTGGACGTGGTTGAAGTGCTGCGCGAAAAACGCCCGGACAGCCGGGTCGTGGTTCTGACGGGCTATGGCGCAATTGCGACTGCCGTGGCCGCCGTGAAGATCGGTGCTACAGATTATCTGTCCAAACCCGCCGATGCGACTGACATTACCAACGCGCTGCTGGCCAAGGGCGATGAACTGCCGCCGCCGCCGGAAAACCCCATGAGCGCAGATCGCGTGCGCTGGGAACACATCCAGCGGGTTTATGAGCTATGTGATCGGAACGTCTCGGAGACGGCGCGACGGTTGAACATGCACCGCCGGACGTTGCAGCGGATTTTGGCAAAGCGCAGCCCCAGATAGAGAAAAGCCGTTGGGTTCGGTCCGATCAGGGTCCTCTTCGGAGGATCCAAATTAGGGCTGCGCGTCAGGATTCGGATAAATGAACCCGTTCACCGGGTACAAGCTGCCATATTGACCCGGAAGGCTTTCGACCCGTACCAGCGTCCAGTCATTGTTTTTGGACACGTCTCTGACGCCCATCTTCAATGACACTTTGTTGCGGTGCCAATTGGCGTGGTTCACGATGACTTCGCGCTCGGTGACAACATCGGATACGACAGCCACATGGCCAAGTGGCATCCCGCGTGTTGCCCGAAACGACATGACAGAACCAACAACCGGCTCGTTGCCCCGATCAAACGCACTGCGCGCCTTGCCCCACCAATCCTTGGCGTTTCCACGAATTTCGATACCGCTGAGGTTGCGCGCATAGGGCACGCACCACACCCTTTGCCCGCGGGACTGCTTTTGCGAGACCTCGCGTAGCGCCATCAACTGACGGTCCGGGTCAAGCTGCGCATCGGTTGGGCCGTGGGCGCACGCAGAAATCAGACTCAAAAACCCCACCGCAATTGCGGCTCGGGTTGTGCCGGACAAACGCGGCCAATTCGTGTCTGTTTTGCGTATGCCTGTGTTCAAGAATCTTCACTGCCCATTCGAAGACATGTGAGTTTTAGGGCTAACGTGCGGGCTGTGAAAAGAGGTCTGCAAATACGCGGCAAGATTTCGCCGGTTCTCTGTTGCGTCGTTAAGACAATAGCGGGTCCCGAAGACGACTAAAAAACCGAAGTGTTTAATACTGAGCTTGGGTAGTTCGTCCGAGACGACACGATGTCTGAACATGCATCGTCGGACGTTGCAGTGGATTTTCGCAAAGCGCAGCCCGCGTTAGGGGCGTCTTTGTCTTAGCACACAGACCAAAGCGCTGACTGATCTTTGTCACGGTTGATTTGATTGGCACGGAACGTGAGCACAGAGCTGTTGGGCGAGATGCGCGTACCCGAGTGCATTGGGATGCAACCCGTCTGATGTCCAGTCGCGGACGTTATCACCGTATTCAAGTGGCGGTGCGAGAAAGGTACAGGTCTTCATGTTTGCACAGGCTTGTTGTGCAGCAGCGTTAAAAGCGGATCGGAACGCCTCGTTCTCGGGCGTCCAGGTTGCGTCTTTAACGGGCAGAACAGCGCTCCAGATCAATGTGTTGGCGGGTGCAAAAGTGTCCGCAAGCTGCGCGACAAAGCCCGGAACCTCTTCCAAGGGAGTGTTAGTCATTGCATCATTGACGCCTATCGCCAGATACCAGACCGGAATATGCGCTATGAGTTCTGGGTTAACCCTTGCAATCAGACCCGGCGTTGTGTCACGGCTAATCCCCAGGTTCAGAGAGTTTTTGACCACGTTACTGGTCAGCCACCCTTCAATGATGGAATCGCCGATAAAAGCGATTTGAATATCGGGTGAAGCCAATGCCTGAGAAGTTGGCCGTTCGTGCAACCAGACCATACGCTTGTAGTGATTGGTTTCAGTTACGGGAATGGAAGCTCCGCTGAATTTGCGGATTGTTTTTGAAAGGTATCCGGTTTTGATCAAAACGGCAGTAAGAGTCAAAAACAGAAGCAGATTAGTGAGCAGTAGAAGCTGGATTCCCATCTGTTTCTTCATCTCTTTACCACCATTTGTCGCTCGAACCGCCTGCTACAGCTGTGACAGCAGGTCTTCATGCCGTGCGGTATAAGCTTGCCGCACCTCAATTGGCGGGCGCAAGGTAATCGTCAGTCCTTCCATTACTGCTTTGTCCGGACGACCAAAAAACTTGGTGGCCTCGGCCTCTGAAAAGCCCGCAATCTGCGTCGCCTCCATCCATGCGCTGATCTTGTCTGCCTTCTTAATCTGCCGTTTCACCGTCTTCGGAACTTCGGCAGGCAAGCCGAACCGGATGTGGATCGCCGCCGCCAGACGGTCATCCAGTGCGCCATAATCCGGGCCGACGGCGGATTTGACCGGCGAGATCATGTCGCCGATCACATATTCCGGCGCATCGTGTAACAGCGCGGCCAGCCGCCATTTGATTGGCGCTTTGGGCGAAATTCGACCAAATATCTCTTCTACCAGCAAGGAATGCTCGGCCACGGAATAGGCAAAATCACCATTGGTTTGACCGTTCCAGCGCGCCACAAAGGCCAGTCCGTGCGCGATATCTTCGATCTCGATATCCACTGGGGTCGGGTCCAGCAGGTCCAGCCTGCGGCCTGACAGCATCCTCTGCCATGCTCGGGGTTGTGTTGCCATTTTGCCATGCCTTGTGAAGTCGGACACATAAAAATCGTATTTTTCTGCTATGATGTACCTGTCAGGATCACTAGCTGCCAACGTTTTCTTGAGCGTTCGTGCTTTGAAACATCACCACTCGATCCCGACATTAAAACCGAGGGGGGCACACGCTTCTCCCGGTGTGCTCCTCTCGCAAGCGAAACGCGATACGAAAGGAGTTCGCCATGTTCAAGCGTTTGTTCGCCATTACATTGACCTTTGGTATGGCTGCCACAGCCCCACCTGCTTTTGCCCAAAACTGCGCAGAGCGAGAATCGATCATCACCAAATTGCAGGAAAGCTACGCCGAGGAATTGGCCTTTGGTGGCTTGCAAAAGACGCGCGGTGCGCAATCGGTGATGGAGGTTTGGACCTCGAAGAAAACCGGTAGTTATACCGTTCTGGTCACCAATGCGAATGGCATCAGCTGTATTGTTGCCGTTGGCACGGATTTTTTTGAAGCAATACCAAAGATAAAAATTGACGGCACCCCAAGCTGACATCAGCCCTTAGCCTTCGGTTTCAACTCATCGACATTGCCACCTGCCCCAAGGAATGCTAGGGGCAGCCGGGACTGAGTAAAACCAGAAAAATGGAGCGCCTGATGGCTGGGGACTATATCGTTAAGGACATTTCACTGGCCGGGTTTGGTCGTAAGGAATTGGACATTGCTGAAACCGAAATGCCGGGGCTGATGTCCCTGCGTGCAGAATACGGTGAAAGCAAACCTCTGAAAGGTGCGCGTATCGTTGGATCGCTGCACATGACCATCCAAACTGCCGTTCTGATCGAAACGCTGGTGGCGCTGGGCGCGGATGTGCGCTGGGCCTCGTGCAACATCTTCTCGACCCAAGACCACGCGGCTGCTGCGATTGCTGAGGCCGGTATTCCTGTTTTCGCCATCAAAGGTCAGACGCTGGAAGAGCATTGGGATTATCTGGACAAGTCCTTCCTGTTCGACGAAGGCCCGAACATGATCCTGGATGATGGCGGCGACGCGACGCTTTACATCCTGCTGGGTGCTCGCGCTGAGGCGGGTGAAGACATTATCCCTGTTCCGGGCTCGGAAGAGGAAGAGGTGATCAAGAAGCAGATCGCCAAACGCATGGAAGCATCGCCGGGCTGGTTCACCAAGATGCGCGACCAAATTCAGGGTGTGTCCGAGGAAACCACCACTGGTGTGAACCGCCTGTATCAGCTGGTGAAAGACGGCCACCTGCCGTTCCCTGCGATCAACGTGAATGACTCGGTCACCAAGTCGAAATTTGACAACAAATACGGCTGCAAAGAGTCGCTGGTCGACGGCATCCGCCGCGCCACTGACACCATGATGGCCGGCAAGGTTGCCGTGGTTTGCGGTTACGGCGACGTGGGCAAAGGCTCGGCCGCTTCGCTGCGCGGCGCCGGTGCCCGCGTGAAGGTCACCGAAGTTGACCCGATCTGCGCCCTTCAGGCTGCGATGGACGGTTTCGAAGTCACCCTGTTGGAAGACGAAGTTGCCAGCGCGGATATCTTTATCACCACCACCGGCAACAAGGACGTGATCCGCATCGAGCATATGCGCGCGATGAAGGACATGGCGATCGTTGGCAACATCGGTCACTTTGACAATGAAATCCAGGTTGCCAGCCTGAAGAACCACAAATGGACCAACATCAAGGAACAGGTGGACATGATCGAGATGCCTTCGGGCAACCGCATCATTCTGCTGTCCGAAGGCCGTCTGCTGAACCTCGGCAACGCCACTGGGCACCCCTCGTTCGTGATGTCGGCATCCTTTACCAACCAGGTTCTGGCGCAGATCGAGCTGTTTACCAAAGGCGATCAGTACAACAACGAGGTCTACATCCTGCCCAAGCATCTGGATGAGAAAGTGGCCCGCCTGCACCTGGATCGCATCGGCGTGAAGCTGACCCAGATGGACGCCGATCAGGCTGCCTATATCGGTGTGAAGCCGGAAGGTCCCTACAAGCCGGAACACTACCGCTACTAAGCGCTGTCTGACGATGACGCAGACTTCTGGACGCCGCCGGTTTTTGTACTCGGCGGCGTCTTTCATTTTCCGGCTGGCAGTCGTGGTGATCCTGTTGGGCGGAGGGGGGTGGTGGCTGCTGGCGCATCCCAATACTCCGGTGCCTTCTTATTGGAATCCGTTGCGCGATCTGAAAATCAGCGCGCCGGTGACGCCGGTCACAAAATGGCAGCTGAATCGCGCGCTGGCGCATGAGGCACAGTGCCGGGCGGCTTTGGCAGAGGCTGGTGTGCAATTCCCGGCAATGCAGGATCTGGTTGTCGATCAGAATTGTGGCATCAGCGGCCGGGGTTTGCTGTCGCAACTGGTCACGGCGCGAATGGAGCCTGTGGAAACCAGCTGCACCACCACCTTGCGCCTGGCCATGTGGGAACACCACGTTGTGCAACCCGCTGCGCGCGATCTGCTTGGGACCGACATAACCCGATTGCGTCACATCGGCAGCTATAACTGCCGCCGTATGCGCACCGCGCAGGGTGAAAACAGCGGTTGGAGCAGCCACGCCCGCGCGGACTCGATCGACATTATCGGTATGGATACGGCTGATGGTCGAACGCTGACCTTGTTGTCTGACTGGCAGGGCGCAGAACCGGAAGCCGCTTTTCTGCGCCAGATCTGGCGCGGGGCTTGCGAGTGGTTTCGCGTTGTTCTTGGCCCTGATTTCAATCGTTTGCACGCGGACCATTTCCACCTGCAAGGCCCCGGTTGGGGATACTGCCGATAGACCTTTTGGCAGTTACTGTTCCAAACGCGATTTTGGGGGGAGAAATCGCGGATTTTTTTCCTTTTGGAAAAACCGTGGACGCGGCTACTCTTCCGGCCATCGGTGAGGATTGCCGGATTTATGGATTAAGGAGACTGGGATATGGGCAAGCGCGACGAGTTGATCGCTAAATACGCAGAAGATTTGAAAAGCAAATGTGGGATGGACCCCGATATGGACCTGTTGACCAAGGTCACCATCGGTTGCGGTCCGGCGATTTACGACGCAGACGCGGCAACAGTTGCAGCCAGCCAAGACTCCGAACTGGAAACAGTCAAGAACAACTTCCTGATCAAAAAGTTGGGTCTGGCCGACGGGCCGGAACTGATGGAGGGGATCAACAAAGCCATGGAAACCTACGGCATGTCCGAGCGCAACAAATACCGCGCCGTGGTTTATTACATGCTGACTAAGCATTTTGGCAAAGAAGCGGTATACGGCTGATTTGTCGATAAATTCATGCAACGCCCGTCTTCTTCGGCGGGCGTTTCTCATTTGAATCGTAGTTTAAATATTTGACGTTTGAACCACCGGCAACGGTTGGGCTAAGTTCAAACTGTGACCAGGACGGTCAGAACCTTCCCTTATTTATTACCTAAGCTCATTGAGTATGCGGTCTATAAAGGTCTCGAAGCTTGTCGGTTGCCGGTCTGAATCGCGGCTTACCCCTCCACCCGAGCCAGCCAGATAGACTTCAATGCGTCCAGGGCGTGTTTTGCTGCCAGAACCTGTGAAGTCCCGCGCAATACCACCCAAAGCCTTGGCAGCAAGATCGGCGTTCTCGGCGTCTGCGGGGTGATAATACCGCACCTGAGTTTCTCTGATCCGATAGCCTACGCGCGCCGTCGCAACCACATTCGCCTGGCTTTCGTTCAATAGTTCGAATGCTCGGTCGCTGGTGTCTTGCGAAACCCGTGCCGGAACGAACAGTGACACTTCAAGGTCGATCGAAGGTTTAGCGGGTTGAAGTGGTTTTACCTCAGAGTAATTTGGAGTCGCTGATTGCGTGATCTCTTTGGGCAATGGGTCGAAGACTGCTTGTGTCGGCTGCAAAGAACTACGCTTTTTCAGCAGGCCGGAATCGGGATATGGCGGCGCAACGGGAACTGAAAATGACACCGGTTTGGCAAGCGTTTCCGGATCCTCCAAAACAGGTTCAAGTGAGGCGGGAAGAAACACAATTGGCGGGGCAAGTGACGCTTCGGTTTCTTGCAGTGGTGTTTCATCAATTTCAATGGGAGGCGGAACTGGCTTTTTCTCAAGAATCGGAGCTTGGATTTCTTCTTCAAGCGCGGGCGCAGCAGGATCCTCTGGAATTTGCTCGGTTGATGCCGCCGTAGGCGAAAGTGTTTCGTCCAATGCAGGTTCGTCGCCAGAGTCATTCGACTGCACGACGGAGTTTTTGGGCGTGGACTGTTGGGCTTCAATCAGCTTTGTTCCTGCCCAATGCAGCAAAGCCCCACAAAACAGAGCCGCCACAATAATTGGGATTCGGCTTTTCGAAGGCGGTTTGCTGACAGGTTCATCCAGGTGGAGTGAGCGCACCCGTTCGGACACGATCTCGTCGATCTCAGTGTCATCTGTTGGCGGTAGAAGGTCTGTCTCAGTTGGTTTCAAGCGCGGTGGTTCGCGCGCTTCGACCTTTCCATCAGCCAGCGCGTTTGCACGCTTTTCGCGCGCCTCTTTCAGGCGCGCTTCCCAGGTTTTTGTGTTCTTCGCAGCGACGGCGTCTTCGAGAATCCCACTGCCGCCTTTAACGTCAGACATGGGGTCACACTTTTAAGAAAGACCGAATTTTATTCGGACACCACCAAGCGTCTGCGATTACAAAAAACAGCAGATGGCAAGCCCCCACCCGGCGAAGCCCAGAGAAACATAGCATTTTGTCGAGCGCTTGAGAAGTTTTACGCCAGACACAAGGTTTGCACGTCAATCAGGCTGCGTGTCGCCCAATGCGCAAATCACCTTCCATTCGTCCTCAGTCACCGGCTGCACCGACAAGCGCGAGTTCTTGACTAGCACCATTTCAGCTAGACGTTCGTCCCCCTTGATCTGGTCCAGCGTCACCGGTTTGGCAAAGGGACGAACTGCCTTGATGTCCACGCATTCCCATCGGTCATCATCGGTGGTGCTATCCGGATGAGCTTCGGCACAGACCTCGACGATGCCTACCACTGATTTGTCTTTTTGCGAGTGGTAAAAGAACCCGCGATCCCCAACGGCCATCTGCCGCATGAAATTGCGCGCCTGATAGTTTCGCACGCCATCCCATTCCTCGCCGCTATCCCCTTTTGCGGATTGCTGATCCCAGCTCCAGGTTGAAGGTTCGGACTTGAACAGCCAATACGCCATCAGCCGATCACCTTTTTCCACGGAATCAGCTCAACCGATTGAAACAACCCCGCCTTGGCGTAGGGGTCATTGTCGGCCCAGGTCTGCGCGGCGGCCGAATCGGCGACGTCCAAAATGATTAACGACCCGATCATAGCATCACCATTCAACAGGGGCCCCGCCTGAGAGACCACGCCCGTCTCTTCGATATAAGCTAGGTGAGCGGCGCGGTTGTCCAGCCTGGTTTGCTGCGCGTCGGGCTTGTCTTTGGCGATGAGAGCGATCAGCATTTATTCCTCCTTAAGGGGTCGATTGAGCAAGGTTTGAATGGCCTCAGACACACTGTATGCACCGTGGCTCAGATCCGCCACCGTAGTGCTGATAGGCATGTCCAACCCTTCTTTTTTAGCGATGTCCGACATGGCGCGCGCTGTGGCGACACCTTCGACTGTCGTCTGGCTGTCAAAACTCTGGTTTAGACCCAAACTCAGGCCAAAACGGTAATTTCGGGACAAGTCAGACGAACAGGTCAGAACAAGGTCACCCAGTCCCGACAATCCCATCAGAGTATCAGGACGCGCGCCTCGGGCCGTGGCGAATCGCTGCATCTCAACAAAGCCGCGGGTTAGCAACGCCGCGCGCGCACTGTCGCCCAATCCGGCTCCCATTGTCGCACCGCATGCGATGGCCATAACGTTTTTTAGCGCACCGCCCAGCTCGGCCCCAACCGTGTCGGTCGTGCGATAAAGACGAAGATTTGTCGTTGTTAGTTCGGCTTGCAGCGTTTTGCCGATCTGGGCATCTGCACACGCCAGTGTCAGCGCAGTTGGCAGGCCGCGTGCGATGTCGTCAGCAAAGCTGGGTCCGGTCAGCAGCGCGATGTTGGCAGTTGGTACAACGCTTTCAATCACGGCTATCGGCCCGAGGCCCGTGGACAATTCGATCCCTTTGCAGCAGGCAACCAGTGTTTTGCCCTGCAACAAGGGTGCATGATCCGTCAAAGCCTGTCGCAGTTTCTGCATCGGCACAGCCAGAAGAAGTGTATCTGCGGTACACGCTTCCTGTATATCTGCCGTAGCTGCAATGTTTGGCGGCAAGGTTACACCGGGTAGACGGGCTTGGTTTCTTCGTGCCTCTTGCATTTGTCGCGCTTGGTTTTCGTCACGCGACCACAGCGTAACCTGCCCATTGCCCGCCAATGAAATCGCCAGTGCGGTTCCAAATGCGCCAGAGCCCAGGACAGAAATGCTCATGCCTTGGCCCCTTTCTTGCCACTGCCCAGCATTGCGGGGCTGCGCTGATCCAGAGGCCAACGGGGACGTGCGGTAAGGTCTAGACCGTCGCGCGCGCCGGTGCGAAAACGCTCCAGCCCGGCATAGGCGATCATTGCGGCGTTGTCCGTGCACAAGGGCAGCGGCGGGGCCGTGAATCGCGTGCCTTTTTCCGCACAAACAGTCTCTAACGCAGCACGAATGGCTGAATTTGCCGCCACGCCCCCGGCAACGGCGATGACGGGTTCGGAAGGGTTGAGGACCAGATACTGGTCCATCGCGCGTCGGGTTTTCTCGGCCAAGGTGTCCACAATCGCTTGTTGGAACCCGGCGCATAAATCCGCGCGGTCCTGACGGGTCAGCCCGCCCTTTTCGGCAACGATCTGGTCGCGCATCCGCATCAAAGCCGTTTTCAACCCCGAGAAGGACAGATCGCAACCGGGCCGGTCCAGCAGCGGCCGCGGAAAGCGAAAGCGTTTGGGATCCCCTGCGCGGGCCTCAGCTTCAACAGACGGACCACCGGGTTGTGGCAGGCCCAGAAGGCGCGCTGTTTTGTCGAAGGCTTCTCCGGGCGCGTCATCAATTGTGCCGCCAAGGCGCGTGAATTGCTCTGGTCCGTGAGCAATCAGGTATTGGCAATGGCCGCCCGAAACCAGAAGCATCAAATAGGGAAAGCTGATCCCGTCTGTCAGGCGCGGTGTCAGCGCGTGCCCGGCAAGGTGGTTGACGCCGATCAGGGGCAAGCCGGTCGCGGCACTCAGCCCTTTGGCGCACATGACGCCAGACATGACGCCGCCGATCAGGCCCGGGCCAGCGGTCACGGCAATGGCGTCCATATCGCGCAGATCAAGGTCAGCGGCCTCCAGCGCTTGTTTTACGCAGATGTCGAGCTTTTCCGCATGCGCTCGCGCGGCGATTTCGGGCACAACACCGCCATAGGCGCTGTGCAGATCGGTTTGACCATGTACCACCGACGACAGGATTTCAGCATCCGCGCCGTCGGTTTGGCGCACAACGGCGGCAGCCGTGTCGTCACAGCTACTTTCCAAACCCAGCACGGTAAGTGTTTGCACCATCACCCTGATCCGTTGCATCATGTCATCAACGGCGGGGTATCACCCTGCGCGGATGCAAACAATCCTCAAGGGCCAAGGCGCCATACGTTGTATTTGTTGATGACCCGCCCGCGCGCAGCCTCGAAACGGTTTGTCGCGCAGTTGCCAACCCGCGTCAGATCCCGGGTTCAGGTTATCTATTCCCCAATTCTCGAGATTCGGCCCTTGAGCGTCGCGGTCGAAACAGAGGGGGTGAAGGGCCTGATTTTCACCTCGGCCAACGCGGTGAATGCGGCGGCTTCTAGAGGTGTTGATCGCACATTGCCTGCTTATTGCGTCGGTCCGTCGACGACCGGGACCGCCAAAGGTTACGGCTGGCAGGCCGAGATGGTTGGGGGCACAGCCGAAGAGCTTGTGGGATATTTGCTGAAGAATCGGCCCGAAAGCCCTTTGTTGCATTTACGGGGCGAGCACACGCGCGGCAACATCGCGGCTCGACTTACCGAATCCGGTCTGACTGTGCGCGAGCAGCCGGTTTATCAGCAGCTTCTGTTGCCGCTAACACCCGAGGCGGCAGACGCCGCAGACCGAAATTTGCCAGTCATCGCCCCATTATTTTCACCGCGCACGGCGCGACATTTTGCCGATATTTGGTCCGGCTCAGCGCCGCTTTGGCTTGCCGCAATCAGTCAGGCAACGGCTGATCCCCTTTATTCCATGGACTATGCGCACCTGAAGATCGCCAAAGCGCCGACACCCAAGAAAATGCGTAAGGCAGTTAAAAAGCTTGTAAAACATGTGTTGCGGGTTGAGGGAGGCGAGGTCCCCGATTAACTTAACTTGGGCTGTTATTCATCTGAATTTGGATTCGATAAGGGGAATATTGCGGTGGCTGGTAAGAAGAAATCCGACGAAAAGCCGGTGGAAGACCCCAAGGCAGACGACGTTGTTGAATCCGAGCTGCAACCGGAAGATACGCCTGTTGACCCCGATGAACCTGTAGCAGAAGACCTTTCCGAAGCCGAAGCCGAAGCCGAAGCCGAAGCCGAAGCCGAAGCCGAAGCCGAAGCCGAAGCCGAAGCCGAAGCCGAAGCCGAAGTACCGCCGGAAGATACCGCTCCGGTCGAAGAAAAAACTGTCGAGCGTGTGGTGGAAAAGCGCGGTGGATTTGTGCCCGCTTTGTTGGGCGGGGCTGTCGCCGCTGTAGTCGGATTTGCGCTGGGCAATGGTGGGCTGTTACCGGGTGGAACCGACAACTCGGACGCTCTGGCGGCACTGGAATCGAAACTGACGGATCAGTCGGATCAGATTGCGAAGCTGTCTCAAACGCTGGCAAGCACTCCAGACGTTTCTGGTCTGACCGATCAGGTCAAAGCCCTGTCTGACAAGCTGGCACCGGTCGAAGGTGACCTGAACGCGGTCAAATCATCAGTTGATGCGCTGTCCGGTCAGGTCGCGCCTTTATCGGAACGGATCGCAACGCTTGAGAAAGCCCAAATCGAAGCCAACACATCACCCGAGGCCACTGCCGCATTCGAGGCTGAGCTGAAAAAACTTCAGGATTCGCTGGCGGCGCAACGGGCTGAGGTTGAAAAGATGGTGTCGGACGCGCAAGCGCTCGAGGCGAAAGCATCTGCCGAAGCTCAGGCTGCTACAAATGCTGCGGTTCTGTCTCGTGTGCATGGGCAGTTGGATGCGGGCCAACCTTATTCCGAACTGGTTGCGGAATTGAAGGCGGGTGGTGTCAATGTGCCTGACGCATTGAGCGCGCCGGCTGACAAAGGTGTGGAAACCTTGTCGTCACTTCGGGCTTCTTTTGAGCCAGCAGCCCGAAATGCTCTGGCAAACGCGCGTGATGCGGACAAGGGCACCGGCCTGATTGCCTTTTTGCAACGGCAAACGGGTGCGCGTTCGGTCACGCCACAAGATGGGGATGGGCCGGACGCCGTTCTGTCGCGCGCTCAGGCTGCGCTGGCGGACGGAGACCTGTCCAAAGCGTTGAGCGAGCTGAAATCACTTCCCGAAGCGGCGCAGACCGCGATGGCCGATTGGGAGCAGGCGGCTCAGACACGGGTCGCTGCCGTCGATGCGGCGAATACTTTGGCTTCTGGCCTGAACTCGAACTGAAGGACCTGCCATGCTGTGGTCACTGTTTAAGATCCTCGTTTTTGTTGCGATTATTGGCCTGCTGGCGCTAGGCGGTCAGTTCCTGATGCAAACCAGCGGTGGGGTGCAGATCACCGTCGCGGGCACGGAATTCACGCTTGGGCCATTGCAGTCCGTGATTGCGCTGGGCGTGCTGGTATTTGCGGTTTGGCTGTTCTTCAAACTGCTCAGCCTTTTAGTTGCCACGCTTAAGTTCCTCAACGGGGATGAAACGGCCCTGTCGCGGTACTTCGACCGCAGCCGCGAACAGCGCGGGTATCAGGCGCTGTCGGATGGTCTGATGGCACTGGCTTCGGGTGAGGGGCGTGCAGCAATGACCAAAGCCAACAAGGCCGAGAAGCTGCTGAACAAGCCAGAACTGACAAATCTGTTGGTGGCGCAGGCGGCCGAGATGACGGGCGACACCAAAAAAGCGGCTGAAACCTACAAGAAACTTGTCACCAACAACGCGACCCGTTTTGTCGGCGTGCGCGGGATCATGAAGCAGAAGCTGGCCGAAGGTGATGACGAAACGGCCCGCAAGTTGGCCGAAAAGGCTTTGGCGATCAAACCGCGCCATGAAGAAACGCAAGACGTTCTGCTGAACCTGCAAACCAAGGCCCAGGACTGGGCCGGGGCGCGTTCGACCCTGTCTTCCAAATTGAAAGCGGGCTATCTGCCGCGTGACGTGTTCAAGCGCCGCGACGCGGTTTTGGCTTTGTCCGAAGCGAAGGATATTCTGAACGAAGATGCGAGCGTAGAACAGCAGGAACACGCGATCGAGGCCAATCGACTGTCACCTGATCTGGTGCCTGCCGCGGCCATGGCCGCCCGTGCTTACATCGCCAAAGGCAAACCTCGCCCCGCGACCAAGATTCTGAAAAAGGCCTGGGAGGCGCAACCTCATCCAGATTTGGCCCATGCCTTTGCCGAGATTGCGTCGGATGAAACGCCTGCGGAAAGGCTCAAGCGTTTTACCGCGCTGACCCGCATTCATCCCGAGAATTTGGAAACCCGTTTGATTCTTGCCGAGTTGAACATCGTGGCCGAAGATTTCCCTGAAGCCCGCCGTGCGCTGGGAGATGTGGTGGAAAAACAAGGAGATGCGCGTGCTTTCACGTTGATGGCCGCCATTGAGCGCGGCGAAGGTGCTAAGGACGCTGTTGTACAGGGCTGGCTGGCAAAGGCGCTCAACGCACCGCGTGGTCCGCAGTGGGTGTGTGACAATTGTCATGACATCCAACCCGAATGGGCCCCGGTTTGCCAGAATTGCGGCAGCTTCGATACGCTCAGCTGGCAAACACCCCAGACGCCCGAGATCGCAAGTGCGACCGGCGTTCACATGTTGCCATTGATCGTCGGTGCACTTGAAGACAAAACGGACGATCCGGAAGAGGCAGAGCCGCTGGACGAGACTGAAACGGTTGAAGCGACAGCGGAGCCCGTCGAAGTTGCAGAAGAGACCGAAGTTCAGAAGCAGGCCTGAGCCTGACACAGACCAATTTGGTCATCACATCTGAATCAGTGTGCCTTTGAGCCTCCGGTCGCTGATCGGAGGCTTTTCTGTGTCGAAAGCTATGGCGCAGTCAGCTCCTCCGAATTGCGAATACCTTGATCCGCTTCAATTTCGGACTTTAAGCGATGTGCTTCAGGGCAAGCTGTGGCGTTTTGATTTGCACCCGGAGCAGGGATCAGAACAGGACGCACAACGCAAACAGAGCTTAACGTAGACAGGTACGCTCTGCCGCAACCGCGTTTATTTTCAGCATGTTAGGAAGAAATTTGGTGCCCAGGAGAGGACTCGAACCTCCACGTCCATACGGACACTAGCACCTGAAGCTAGCGCGTCTACCAATTCCGCCACCTGGGCAGGTGTCGTGAGGGCGCGTTTAAGCCCAGCGGCGGAGGGCGTCAACCAGATTCGCAGAGATTTTTGAAAGTTTTTTGAATTTGCTTCTGGGCCGCTGAATTGGCTCGGCGCATTTCACTCCTCACGCGGCGAATTAGCGCCTTGTTAGGAAGGCTTGCGGGCGTTAGGTCTAGGGCGCAATTTCTCAGCAGGAGCCCTCTCATGTCGAAACTGGTGACGATTTATGGCGGATCGGGATTTGTCGGTCGCTACATCGCGCGGCGCATGGCAAGTGAGGGGTGGCGTGTACGGGTAGCAGTGCGCCGCCCGAACGAGGCGATGTTCGTGAAGCCCTATGGCGTCGTCGGCCAGGTCGAACCGGTGTTGTGCAACATCCGCGATGACGCGTCCGTTGCGTTGGCCATGCACAGTGCGGATGCTGTGGTCAACTGCGTTGGTGTTCTGAACGAACTGGGCAAAAACGATTTTGGTGCTGTACAGGCAGAAGGAGCCGAGCGTATTGCGCGATTGGCGGCTGAGCAGGGGATTGAACGGATGGTTCATGTCTCGGCCATTGGCGCGGATGCCGATGCGGCCAGCGAATACTCTCAGACCAAGGCGCAGGGCGAGGCGGGCGTGTTGAAGCACATGCCAAACGCGGTGATCCTGCGGCCATCTGTGATTTTTGGCACAGAGGATCAATTCTTCAACCGCTTCGCCGGAATGACGCGCATGGGGCCGTTCCTGCCATTGGTTGGGGCCGAAACCAAATTCCAGCCGGTTTTTGTGGATGATGTGGCCAAGGCTGCGGTCAAAGGTGTTCTGGGACAGGCCGAACCTGGCGTGTATGAGCTGGGTGGCCCCGAGGTCAAAACCTTCCGCGCTTTGATGCAGCAGATGCTGGAAGTGATCCATCGTCGTCGCGTTATCATCGGTATGCCGTTCTTTGCCGCTCGGATCATGGCGGGTGTTCTGGATATCGTGAAGTTTGTCAGTTTCCAGTTGTTCCCGAACAACATTCTGACCCGCGATCAGCTGAAGAACCTGCGGAACGACAATGTGGTGTCCGATGGAGCAAGGTCTTTCGCCGATCTTGAGATCACGCCGACCACATTGGAGTCGGTGCTGCCGGAATACCTGTGGAAGTTCCGCCCCTCGGGTCAGTATGACGAGATTCAGAATTCGGCGAAGAACCTGCGGACTGATCAGCTGTAGGCCATGAACAGCAGGATCGCGCCAAGAATGACGCGGTAGATGACGTAGGGTGTGAAGCTGATGCTGCGCAGTAGCCGCATCATCAGGCTGAGTGCCAAAAGAGCTGAGATAAAAGCAAACACCGCAGCAATGGCGCCGTCGCGCGCCAACTGTGCGTCGGCGTTTCCTATCACATCCAAAGAAAGCAAGGTGCCAGAGGCAAGGATCGTCGGGATCGACATCAACATGGCAATCCGCGCGCCGTCTTCGCGGGTATAGCCTAACTGGCGCGCGCCAGTGATGGTGATTCCAGACCGTGATGTGCCTGGGATCAGGGCAAGAACCTGCCACAACCCCATTTTGAACGCGTCGCGTACGCCCCAATCAGCGCTTTCTTTGGTTTGTGGGGCTTTCTGGTCCATCCAATACAGCAACAGACCGAAACCCAACATGGTCCAACCAATTACTGTGATGGAACGCATAGCCTCACTCAGCCCGGTCATATGCAGGATAAAGCCTGCGATCACCGTCGGGATTGTTGCGATGATCAAGCCCAAAGCTAAGCGCGCCTGCTCTGTGTCAGTACGGCCAATCAAGGCATGCGGCAGGCCGGAAATGGCGCGTTTAACGTCCGGCCAGAAATACAGAACGACCGCGCCAAGGGTTCCCACATGCACCGCAACGTCTATGGTTTGCCCCTGATCCTGCAGGCCCGTCAGGTTTGGCAAAAGGATCAGGTGACCTGATGAAGATATGGGCAAAAACTCAGTGATTCCCTGAATAATTGCTACGAGAATCAGGTGAAAAAGACTCATCTGCCCTGCCGAGTTACGGTCACTATTGCTTTCCTTGTATGGGTATAAGGGTGGTACAAGAAAAGAAAGCACACAAATAGGTCCGAAGCGGAACTAAAATTCGGTTACTTTTTCTGAAATTGACTTGCAGATGGCCGATTTTCTCAATTTAGGTCAGCATAATTGACTTTTAATCCGAAAGACTATCTCGTAAAGAGACCGGACCAAGCCAATTCATGGAGTCTGACCCGTGGCCAAGCAACCGATGCTGAAATTTGTGCAGATCGACCGGGACATGCCGGAAAAACGCGCCGCTGATGTGCGCAAGGAAGACTTCAACGAGATCTATGCGGAATATGCCGCTGCCAAAGCGGAAGAACAAGCCAGCCGGTGCAGCCAATGTGGCGTGCCCTATTGCCAGTCGCACTGCCCGCTGCACAACAACATCCCCGACTGGCTGAACCTTACGGCCACCGGTCGTCTGGAAGAGGCGTATCAGACCAGCCAGGCGACCAATACCTTCCCCGAGATCTGTGGCCGTATCTGTCCGCAGGACCGTTTGTGCGAAGGCAATTGTGTGATCGAACAATCGGGGCATGGCACCGTGACCATCGGCACGATCGAGAAATACATCACCGACACCGCTTGGGACAAAGGCTGGGTGAAGCCTGTTTCGCCCACCGCAGAGCGCAGCGAAAGTGTGGGTATTATCGGGGGCGGCCCCGGTGGGTTGGCCGCTGCAGACATGCTGCGCCGCGCCGGAATTCAGGTCACTGTCTACGACCGTTATGATCGTGCGGGTGGATTGTTGATGTATGGTATTCCGGGTTTCAAACTTGAAAAGGATGTTGTGCAACGGCGCAACGATCTGCTGGCTGAAGGCGGCGTGACATTTGAGCTGAACTGCGACGTTGACGCCGAGAAATTTGCAGAAATTCATGCCAAGCATGACGCGGTTATCATTGCAACTGGCGTTTATAAATCGCGTGACTTGTCCATGCCAGGAAGTGGGTTGGGTGGAATCGAGAAAGCCATCGATTTCCTGACCGCCTCGAACCGTAAAAGCTTTGGCGACGACGTAGAAGACTTCGACAATGGCCGCCTGAATGCTGAAGGCAAGAAAGTGGTTGTGATCGGTGGCGGCGACACGGCAATGGACTGTGTGCGTACCTCGATCCGTCAGGGCGCGACCTCGGTCAAATGTCTGTACCGACGCGACCGTGCCAATATGCCTGGCTCGCAACGTGAAACACAAAATGCCGAGGAAGAAGGCGTTGTCTTTGAATGGCTCAGCGCGCCCAAAGGGTTCACCGGTGACGACAAAGTAACCGGCGTGATGGTGCAGAAGATGCGTCTGGGGCAACCCGATGCTTCGGGCCGTCAGGCTCCGGAAGTCATCGAAGGTGCGGATTATGTGGAAGAGGCCGATCTGGTCATCAAGGCGCTGGGTTTTGAGCCTGAGGACCTGCCCACTCTGTTCGGCCAACCGGATTTGCCTGTGACACGCTGGGGCACCGTTAAGGCTGCATTCCAGACAGGTGAGACCGAAATGGATGGCGTCTATGCCATTGGTGATATCGTGCGCGGTGCATCGCTGGTCGTCTGGGCGATCCGCGACGGTCGCGACTGTGCCGACGCGATCATCGACCGTTTCAACGCCAAAGCGGCCATCGCAGCCGAATAAGCTCAAGGATTATCAGGGTTCGACGCCAAGACGTCCCCTTGAAAGAAGGAAACAGCCAATGACCAAATATGATGCCGATTGGGTCCGAGCCGAGGAAGCCAAACGCGAATGGATGGCGGAAAACAGTCTCTATTCCAAGGATGAAGAGCATTCATCGTGTGGTGTGGGCCTAGTTGTATCTGTAGATGGTAAGCCGTCACGCAAGGTGGTAGATGCGGGGATTGATGCACTAAAGGCGATTTGGCACCGTGGTGCTGTGGACGCCGACGGCAAAACCGGCGACGGCGCGGGTATTCACGTTCAGATCCCTGTTCCCTTCTTCTATGACCAAATTCGCCGTACGGGGCACGAACCCAAACTGGACGAGCTTATCGCAGTGGGTCAGGTATTCCTGCCGCGCACAGATTTTGGTGCACAGGAAAGCTGCCGGACCATCGTGGAAACCGAAGTTCTGCGCATGGGCTACTACATCTATGGCTGGCGTCACGTGCCGGTCGATGTGACTTGCCTGGGCGAAAAAGCCAATGCGACCCGCCCCGAGATCGAACAGATTCTGATCTCGAACTCCAAGGGTGTGGACGAAGAGACATTTGAGCGTGAGCTATACGTGATCCGGCGCCGCATCGAAAAAGCCGCGACTGCCGCGGGTATTTCAGGGCTTTATCTGGCGTCGTTGTCCTGCCGTTCGATCATCTACAAGGGCATGATGCTGGCCGAACAGGTCGCCGTGTTCTATCCCGACCTGATGGACGAGCGCTTTGAGTCCGCTTTTGCGATCTATCACCAGCGTTACTCCACCAATACGTTCCCGCAGTGGTGGCTGGCCCAACCCTTCCGAATGTTGGCCCATAACGGCGAGATCAACACGCTGAAAGGCAATATAAATTGGATGAAAAGCCATGAGATCCGCATGGCCAGCGGTTCTTTTGGTGACTACGCTGAAGACATCAAGCCGATCATCGCAGGCGGATCGTCGGATTCGGCTGCATTAGACTCGGTTTTCGAGGTTTTAGTGCGTGCGGGCCGATCTGCGCCCATGGCGAAAACCATGCTGGTCCCGGAAAGCTGGTCCAAACAGGCGGTAGAGCTGCCTCAGGCGTGGCGCGACATGTATTCCTACTGCAACTCGGTGATGGAGCCGTGGGATGGACCTGCTGCACTGGCGATGACCGATGGTCGTTGGGTCTGTGCCGGACTGGATCGGAACGGTCTGCGCCCGATGCGCTATGTGGTTACCGGTGACGGGCTTGTCATTGCAGGGTCCGAGGCGGGCATGGTTCCGATCGACGAGGCAAGCGTCACTGAAAAAGGCGCGCTTGGCCCCGGTCAGATGCTGGCCGTGGACATGAAGAAAGGCAAGCTGTACCGCGACAGACAGATCAAGGACAAACTGGCACGTGCGTTGCCCTTTGGTGAGTGGGTTGGCAAGATCAACGATCTGGACGACACGTTGGCCGGTGTCAGCGAAGCCCCGATTTTTTCTGGCGAAGAGCTGCGTAAGCGTCAGATCGCTGCGGGGTATTCGGTTGAAGAGCTAGAGCAGATCCTTGCCCCGATGGCCGAGGATGGCAAAGAAGCACTTGCTTCAATGGGGGACGACACGCCCTCGGCTGTTTTGTCGAAACAGTACCGGCCACTCAGCCATTTCTTCCGCCAGAACTTTAGTCAGGTGACCAACCCACCGATCGACAGTTTGCGCGAATACCGGGTGATGTCGCTGAAAACACGCTTTGCCAACCTCAAGAACGTGTTGGATGAGGACAGCAGCCAAACCGAGATCATCGTTTTGGAAAGCCCCTTTGTCGGAAACGCCCAATGGGACAAGTTGGTCGAGAATTTTGATGCGCCCTTGGTTGAAATCGACTGTAGCTTTGAACCAGGCCGTGGTGCACTGAGCGCCGCTTTGGCCCGTGTTAGAGCCGAATCAGAAGAAGCCGTTCGGTCCGGTGCAGGACATATCGTGTTGTCTGACATGAACACGGGCGAGGGCCGGATTGCGATGCCGATGATTTTGGCAACCAGTGCAATTCACTCACACCTGACCCGGCAAGGGCTACGGACGTTCTGCTCTTTGAACGTGCGTTCCGCTGAATGTATCGACCCGCATTATTTTGCCGTTCTGATCGGGTGCGGTGCGACCGTAGTGAATGCCTATCTGGCAGAAGATTCTCTGTCCGATCGCATTGATCGTGGTCTGTTGGACGG
Organism: Ruegeria sp. HKCCD4884; assembly: GCF_013110855.1. Lineage (NCBI taxonomy): Bacteria > Pseudomonadati > Pseudomonadota > Alphaproteobacteria > Rhodobacterales > Roseobacteraceae > Ruegeria > Ruegeria sp. HKCCD4884. The sequence continues at coordinate 22,767 of NZ_WVRJ01000009.1, read as the reverse complement.
AACCCTGACCGAGAATGTCGCCCGTTATCGCGAAGCTATCGATCAGGGCCTGCTGAAGATTATGGCCAAGATGGGTATTTCGGTGATCTCGTCCTATCGTGGCGGGCTGAACTTTGAGGCCGTGGGCCTCAGCCGCGCCATGGTGGCCGAGTATTTCCCGGGCATGACCAGCCGGATTTCGGGGATCGGTGTGACGGGTATTCAAGCCAAGCTTGAAGACATCCACGCTAAGGCTTGGGACAGCGGTCTGGATGTTCTGCCTATTGGTGGTTTCTACAAGGCGAGGAAATCGGGTGAAACCCACGCGTGGGAAGCGACCTCGATGCACATGATGCAAATGGCCTGTAACCGCGCTTCTTATGAGTTGTGGAAGCAGTATTCGGCCAAGATGCAATCGAATCCGCCGATCCACTTGCGCGACCTGATGGACTTTAAACCTATGGGCAACGCGATCCCGATTGAAGAGGTCGAATCGATCACCTCGATCCGCAAGCGCTTTGTAACGCCGGGCATGTCTTTGGGTGCACTCAGCCCCGAGGCGCATAAGACGTTGAACGTGGCGATGAACCGGATTGGTGCGAAATCCGATTCAGGCGAGGGTGGCGAAGATCCGGCGCATTTTGTGCCCGAGCCCAATGGCGACAACCCATCCGCTAAGATCAAACAGGTGGCTTCGGGCCGGTTCGGTGTAACCGCAGAATACCTGAACCAGTGCGAAGAGCTTGAGATCAAGGTGGCTCAAGGTGCCAAACCGGGTGAGGGTGGTCAGCTGCCGGGCATGAAGGTCACTGACCTGATCGCGCGTCTGCGTCACTCGACCAAGGGCGTGACGCTGATCTCTCCGCCGCCGCACCACGATATCTACTCGATCGAGGATCTGGCGCAGTTGATCTACGATCTCAAGCAGATCAACCCGCGTTGCAAGGTGACGGTCAAGCTGGTTGCGTCTTCGGGCGTGGGCACGATTGCGGCTGGTGTAGCCAAGGCGAAAGCAGATATTATCCTTATTTCGGGTCACAATGGTGGCACTGGTGCGTCTCCGGCGACCTCGATCAAGTATGCTGGTCTTCCGTGGGAGATGGGCCTGACCGAAGCGCACCAGGTGCTGGCGATGAACAACCTGCGCGATCGTGTGACACTGCGGACCGATGGTGGTCTGCGGACCGGGCGTGACGTTGTCATGGCTGCGATGATGGGGGCCGAAGAATACGGAATCGGCACCGCTGCGCTGATTGCGATGGGCTGCATCATGGTGCGTCAGTGCCAATCGAACACCTGTCCGGTTGGTGTGTGTACGCAAGACGAAAGCCTGCGCGCCAAGTTCACCGGAAATGCGGACAAGGTGGTGAACCTGATCACCTTCTACGCGCAGGAAGTGCGAGAGCTTTTGGCAAGCCTTGGTGCACGCTCGATGGATGAGATCATCGGCCGTGCCGATCTACTGGCTCAGGTCAGCCGTGGGTCTGCGCATCTGGATGATCTGGACCTGAACCCGTTGCTGATCACCGTCGATGGTGCACACAACATCGTCTACAACCGCGACAAGGATCGGAATGCTGTACCCGATACTCTGGACGCCGAAATCGTACGAGACGCGGCGCGGTTCCTGAAGGACGGCGAGAAGATGCAACTGTCTTACGCGGTGCAGAACACGCATCGGACGGTGGGTACTCGTGTCTCCAGTCATATCGTTCAGAATTTTGGTATGCGGAATACGTTCCAGGACGACCACCTGCACGTGAAACTGCAAGGGTCAGCCGGTCAGTCGTTGGGTGCATTTGCCGCGCCGGGTCTGAAGCTGGAAGTTTCGGGCGATGCCAACGACTATGTCGGCAAGGGACTTTCGGGTGGCATGATCGTTGTACGCCCACCGCAGGTCAGCCCACTGAAAGCAGACGAGAACACCATCATCGGCAACACCGTTTTGTACGGTGCAACCGATGGCCATCTGTTTGCCGCCGGTCGAGCGGGCGAGCGGTTCGCCGTGCGCAACTCGGGCGCCAAGGTGGTGATCGAGGGCTGTGGCTCGAATGGCTGTGAGTACATGACAGGTGGTGTTGCGGTGATCCTTGGCGACATCGGTGCCAATTTTGGTGCCGGCATGACAGGTGGCATGGCCTATCTGTATGATCCCGAAGGCAAAGCCCAAGCGCTGATGAACATGGAAACCCTTGTCACCTGCCCGGTTTCTGTCGCGCATTGGGAAGAGCAACTGAAAGCGCTGATCACGCGCCATGCAGAAGAGACCTATAGCCGGAAAGCCGCAGACATCTTGCAACATTGGGACGTTGAAAAAGGCAACTTCCTTCAAGTGTGCCCCAAAGAGATGCTGAATAAGCTGAGCCATCCGCTGAGCATCGAAGCCACCGCAGTTCCAGCGGAATAAAGCCTGCTGCAAAGCTTTATAGGCTGAAAAACACTAAATTACGGGCCTCGCGTGTCATTTGCACCACGCGGGGCCTGGTTTGTTTACACTGTTTTTTCGGGATTCTTGCCTGTGCACCGGAATTTCGCCAATCTTCCTCGGAATTCGAGCGAAAACCATGGGCTGCTTCAGAAGTCCCGTGGTGTAAATCAGGGGCGGTAGAGTGCCAACAACATATCGCGACCAGTTCTACACCTTTGATCCGGCGAACCCTCCGCCTGTGGGAACGGCAATTGCTGTCGCCAGTTTCGATTTCACGGACGTTGATGATGACAACGAAATCGATGCGCCCAGTGGTGATACTGTCAATGGGCAGGACGTCACATCGTCATGGCCAGGGGATACGGTCACCATCAATGTGACCGGAGTTGGTAATGTCACCTATGTTGGAACCACGTTCTATCTGGCCGATGGGTCTCGGGTGTTCACCCCGACAGACGGTCAGGTTTTACAGCCAGGGACGTTGGTTTCGACAAGTTTCGTCAACACACAGGGACCGCTGGATGTTGGTACTCTGGGTCCGCCCTGTTTCACGCCGGGCACAATGATTGCAACGCCTGACGGGGAACGCGCGGTGGAAGACCTGAAAGCTGGTGATCTGGTCACGACACTGGACCATGGCCCTCAGCCCTTGATCTGGGTTGGGCGCACAAGGGTCGAGGCCAAAGGGAAACTGGCCCCAATCCGGTTTGAGGCAGGCGTTTTCGAGCTGGACTGTCCGCTTCTTGTCTCGCCGCAGCATAGAATGCTTATCGAGGATTGGCGCGCATCCTACTTGTTTGGACACGCCGAGGCGCTGATCGCGGCCCATGTTCTTGTCAACGGCGATACAGTGACCCGCGTTGAAGGCGGGGAGGTGGAATATGTTCACCTGCTGTTCAAGAGGCATGAAATCGTCATCGCCAATGGGGCAAAAAGTGAAAGCTACTATCCGGGTCATGCTTTGACGGCCGCGGACCGAGAGACCCAAAGCGAAGTGTTGCACCTGTTTCCTGAACTGGCCGGAGCGGACCCGATGTCGCTGGAAACGGCGCGCCCGGTCGTCCACCCGCGAGAGGCGCGCGCCTTGGGAATTTAGGCCGTTTCAAACCCCGGCGACGCGTCGTATAGCTGAGATATGGCGAAGAAAGCAGCCCGCAAATCAGGCGGAAAAAAAAGTAAGGCGACCAAACGGAAATCAACTGTGGCCCAAACGGTCCGTCGTTGGGCGACACGTGCCGCTTTGGCGATTGCCGGCCTCGTGGTCGCCTTGGTCTTGTTCTATTCGGTTGTAAACCCGCCGGTAACCCACACCATATGGTCCGAGTGGCGGCGATTGGGCAAAGTTGAACGCGAGTGGGTTCCGATAGAAGAGATTTCCCCGATCATGGCTCGATCGGTCGTCGCGGCGGAAGATGCGAATTTCTGCCAGCACTGGGGATTCGATGTTGAAGCCATACGTGACGCACTTGAAGGCGGCGGCAATCGCGGTGCGTCGACTATCACGCAGCAGGTGGTGAAGAACGTGTTTCTCTGGCAAGGGCGCAGCTGGGTGAGGAAGGCGATGGAAACCTCAATCACCCCGGTGGTTGAGATCTTCTGGAGCAAGCAGCGTATTCTCGAGGTCTATCTGAACGTTGCAGAAACCGGCAACGGCGTGTTTGGCGTTGAAGCAGCGGCACAGCGCTATTTCAACCGAAGTGCTGCGCAATTGACTTCTGTTCAGGCGGCCCGGATTGCTGCCATTCTGCCATCACCGCGCAATCGTTCGGTCACAGACCCAAGTGTGCGCACGCGTCGACGCGCGGCTTCGATTCTGGACGGGGCGGCCACCATCCGCGCAGATGGTCGCGCAGATTGTTTCGAGGATTGAAACCCGCTGCCCTCAAGGGCTAAATCAGTCGGGTATTCACTGGTTCGATTGGAAGCCCATGGCGCGTCTGTTTCACGTTCCCCTCTCTCCGTATTGCCGCAAGGTCCGATTGTCTTTGGCCGAGAAGAAGATCGAAGTTGAATTGGTCGAGGAGCGATACTGGGAACAGGATCCGGACTTTCTGCGCCGAAATCCGGCGGGAAAAGTGCCGGTGTTGCGTTTGGACGGGCAAATCATGTCGGAAAGTGCGGCGATCTGCGAATATATCGAAGAAACCCGCCCCGAACCGCCCTTGATGCCGAAAAACCCCGAAGCCCGGTTTGAAGTTCGTCGCCTTGTGGGATGGTTTGACGACAAGTTCCATCACGAAGTGACATCGAAGCTTTTATATGAGCGGGTGAACAAGAAGGTGACCGGTCAGGGATACCCGGACAGCAAGAATGTCAAACAGGGTGCCAAGGCGATCAAGTATCATCTGGACTATATGGCCTGGCTGCTGGATCACCGCCGATGGCTGGCCGGGGATCAAATGACTTTGGCCGATTTCGCGGCGGCGGCACATTTGTCGGCGCTGGATTATATCTCGGACGTGGACTGGAACCGCAGCCAGGTGGTCAAGGATTGGTACGCGAAGATCAAGTCGCGCCCGGCGTTTCGGTCCATTCTGGCGGATCAGGTGCCAGGGTTTCGGCCGCCGCCTCATTACGCCGATCTGGATTTCTGATAGGGTTCAGCAGGGGGCTGCCTGCCCCCATCGCGCCGGGGGCGCGATTCCCCCGGAGGTATTTTAGGCCAGATGAAGAGCGGATCGGACCTGAAGAAAAAGCTGGTGCAACAGGCCCTGGCAGAGGGGTTTGTGGCGTGTCGGGTGTGCCGCCCTTGGGATGTTCCGCAGGTGCCCGAACGCCTTGGGGCGTTTTTGGAGGCCGGGTATCACGGACAGATGGGGTGGATGGCTGAGCGGGTGCATTGGCGCGGTGATCCCGCCGCCCTGTGGCCCGAGGCGCGGTCTGTGATCATGTTGGCTGAAAGCTACACGCCAGAGCATAACCCGACAGAGGTTCTGAACCATCCGGATCGCGGCGCTATTTCCGTTTATGCACAGAACAAGGACTACCATGATCTGGTCAAGAAACGCCTCAAGCGATTGGCGCGATGGTTGATTGCTGAGGCGGGGGGCGAGGTAAAGGTTTTTGTCGACACCGCTCCGGTTCCGGAAAAGGCCTTGGGGCATGCTGCTGGCCTTGGTTGGCAGGGTAAGCATACCAACCTTGTCAGTCGTGAATGGGGGAATTGGGCTTTTATAGGCTCTGTTTTTACGACAATTGAGTTACCGTCGGACGCGCCGGAGGTAGATCACTGTGGTTCGTGTCGCGCCTGTCTGGACAGCTGCCCGACCGATGCGTTTCCGGCCCCGTATCAATTGGATGCACGGCGGTGCATTTCGTACCTGACCATTGAACATAAAGGTCCCGTTGAGCCCGAGTTGCGCAGTAAGATGGGCAATCGAATCTATGGTTGCGATGATTGCTTGGCGGCTTGTCCCTGGAACAAGTTTGCCGTCGCTGCCAGCGATATACGGTATGCCGCCCGAGCTGATCTGAAAGCACCGTCGCTGGCAGAGCTGGCGGCGCTGGATGATGCGGCCTTTCGTTCGAAGTTCTCTGGTTCACCCATCAAGCGCATCGGGCGGGACCGGTTCGTCCGGAATGTGCTTTACGCCATTGGAAACTCGGGCCACTCAAACTTGAGGCCGGTTGCACAGGTGTTGACAAGCGACCCGGATGAAACCGTGGCCGACGCGGCGCGCTGGGCGGTAGAACAGCTGTCATAAATGCCGCAAACAGGCTGGACGCGTCGCGCATAACCGCTACACCCAATCGCAGCGAACAGTAAGGAGGACCCGATGACTCTGTCTTTGGGGGTGGATACGGGCGGAACCTATACCGATGCGGTGTTGATCCGGGATGAGAAAGAGGTGATCGCCTCGGCCAAGTCGCTGACCACGCGTGCGGATTTGGCCATTGGTGTGGGCAAGGCGATCTCTGCCGTGCTGGAAGACGCCCAGGTCTCGCCGGAGCAGATTGCGATGGCGTCATTGTCCACGACACTGGCCACAAATGCTCTGGTTGAAGGGCAGGGTGGACGTGTCGCGCTGATCTATATCGGGTTCAAGACGGGTGATCTGGTAAAGCATGGCTTGAAGGACGCGCTGAAAGATGATCCGGCGCTTGTGATTGCGGGTGGTCATACACATTCCGGCGGCGAAGCTGCGCCGCTGGATACTGCCGCCTTGGAGCAGTTTTTAGACACTCACAAAGGCATTTCTGGCTTTGCGATTGCGGCCCAATTCGCAACCCGTAATCCAGCGCATGAACTGGAGGCGGCGCGGATCGTATCTGAAAGGACCGGTGCGCCGGTGACATGTTCGCATCATTTGTCGGCCAAGTTGAACGGGCCGAAACGTGCTGTGACGGCGGTGCTGAATGCGCGTCTGATTGGAATGATCGACCGCTTGATCGGGCGCGCGCAAGATCAATTGCGCGTTCTGGGAATCTCGGCCCCGATGATGGTTGTGCGTGGCGATGGAGCTTTGATGAGCGCCGAACAGGCGCGGGAGCGCCCGATTGAGACCATCCTGAGTGGACCGGCGGCTTCGATTGTCGGGGCGCGCTGGCTGACCGGGGCTGACAATGCGCTGGTGTCGGATATCGGAGGCACCACAACTGATGTAGCGCTGATCCGGGACGGCAAGCCAGCTATTGATCCGGGCGGCGCGCAGGTTGGTGGATTTCGAACCATGGTCGAGGCTGTGGCGATGCGCACACATGGTTTGGGTGGGGACAGCCAGGTTCATGTTGTGACCGAAGGATTGCAGGGTGGCGTGTTTCTGGGCCCCCGGCGTGTTCTGCCCGTGTCTTTGATCGCAGCGGAAGCGCCCGAAGTTGTGCACGCCATTCTGGACGAACAATTGCGGGCGACCACGGTGGGCGAGCACGACACCCGATTTGTACGACGCGTGCCGGGTGTGCATGCTGATGGTGTCGGCGCTCGGGAAGAGATGTTGTTGGAACGTCTGGGCGATCAGGTTCTTCCGCTTGGCGCACTGCTGCGGTCGCGGATGGAGAATGGCGCACTGAATCGCTTGGTCGACCGCGGGATCGTCCAGGTCTCGGGCGTGACGCCGTCGGATGCGAGTCATGTATTGGGCCGCGTCGACGCTTGGGATTCTGAAGCTGCACGCAAGGCCTTGGAGCTGGTGGCCCGGAAACGGGTCGGATCCGGGGACATGCTGGCAAATTCGCCAGAGGCATTGGCGCAGATGATCGTGGATCAATTGACGGAACAGACCAGTTTGACTTTGTTAGAGGCTGCTTTTGACGAAGAGCAGGATGATTTCGGATTGTCACCTCAGGAATTGGCGCGGCATGTGTTGACGCAGCGTGGGTTGGCGCAACATCGTGGGTTGTTGTCGTTAAATGCCGCGTTGAACGTGGATGTGGTGGGCCTTGGAGCGTCAGCCCCCAGCTATTACCCCGCAGTGGGTGAGCGGTTGCACTGTCGCATGATCCTGCCCGAGCACGCTGGCGTAGCGAATGCGATCGGTGCGGTTGTTGGACGGCTGACATTGCGGCGGTCTGGTACGGTCACGTCACCGACCGAAGGGCGGTATCGTGTGCATCTTGAGGACGGGCCACAGGATTTTTCTGCATCGGATGAAGCGCTGGCGTTGTTGGAGCGGATTCTGAAATTCGAAGCCGAGAGTGCAGTCAGAGAAGCTGGCGCGGAAGATATTCGGGTGATCGTGGATCGCGATATCAAAACGGCGCGGGTCGAGGCCAAGGATGTTTTTGTCGAAGCCATGATTACGGTCGAGGCAAGCGGGCGACCAAGGGTGGCTACAGGCTAGCCCCCCTGAAGAGTTCAGAGGGGCCGGGCAGGTGGTGCTTTATTCTGCGGCGCTGGCGCGTTTAGGAAGGACCCAATCCGGGCGCGGGAAGTGGCAGGTATAGCCGTTCGGAATGCGCTCCAGATAATCCTGATGCTCTGGCTCGGCCTCCCAGAAATCTCCGACAGGTTCAACTTCGGTCACGACCTTGCCGGGCCACAGGCCACTGGCGTTCACGTCAGCGATGGTATCGACCGCAACCTGCTGCTGAGCGTCGTCCACATAATAGATCGCCGAGCGATAGCTCATGCCGCGATCGTTGCCTTGACGGTTAATCGTAGTCGGGTCGTGGATTTGGAAAAAGAACTCCAACAGGTCGCGATAGCTGATCTGCGACGGATCAAACCAGATCTCGATCCCTTCGGCGTGGGTGCCGTGGTTGCGATAGGTCGCGTTGGGCACATCGCCGCCGGTGTAACCGACGCGGGTGCGTGAAACGCCCGGCATTTTGCGGAACAGGTCCTGCATGCCCCAAAAGCAGCCTCCGGCCAGTACAGCGCGTTGTTCGGTCATCAGATGTCCTCCACATGAATCAGATATTCGCCATATCCTTCGGCTTCCATTTCGTCACGATGGATGAACCGAAGAGAGGCGGAGTTGATGCAATAGCGTAGCCCGCCATGTTCGCGCGGGCCATCGGGAAAGACATGCCCCAGATGGCTGTCGCCGTGTTTCGAGCGGACCTCGGTCCGGATCATACCATGCGTTGTATCGCGAAACTCTTCCACATGTTCATGGATAATCGGCTTGGTGAAACTGGGCCAGCCGCACCCAGATTCGTATTTGTGGGTCGAGGCGAAAAGCGGCTCACCTGATACGATGTCCACATAGATCCCCGGTTCCTTGTTGTTCAGGTATTTTCCGGTGCCTGGACGTTCAGTTCCACTGCGTTGAGTGACGTGAAATTCTTCGGGCGAAAGCGCAGCGATGGCCGTGGGGTCTTTGGTATAGCGGGTCATGGATCCTCCGGCTGGTAAAGTATTGTGCCATAATCTGGGGACTGCAGAGGGGAAAGCAAAGCGATATTTCAACCGGCTCTCGCAGTCGTGCAAGTGATCTGAAGACTGACGAACCGCGTATCAGATTTAAAGGGAGGACAAGACATGTTCAGATTGCTGCTTTTGACTGCCCTGATCTTACTGGGACGTGCCGTTCAGGCCGCGCCAGTGACCGGTGAGTTCGCCTCGATCGACGGGGGAACATTGGCCATTGAAGATTGGCGTGGCCAACCCGTACTGGTGGTCAATACCGCGTCACACTGCGGCTTCACCGGACAGTATGCGGCTCTACAAAAGGTGCATGAGGCGTACTCCGACAAAGGGTTGGTCGTTCTCGCGGTCCCCTCAGATTCGTTCAATCAGGAACTTGGGTCCGCCGAAGAGGTAAAACAGTTCTGCGAGATGAACTATGGGCTGACGTTACCGATGACGGATATAACGCCGGTTAAGGGAAAAGACGCCCACCCGTTTTACAAAGCCGTCGCCGCCCAGACTGGGTTCACGCCCAAATGGAACTTTAACAAGATCCTGATCGATCCAGCGGGCGAAGTGGTCGCGACCTATGGTTCAAACGTCAAACCCGATTCTCGCAAGCTTTTGTCTCAGGTCGAAGCTTTGCTGCCCTGAGCGGGTTGCCGCGAGAGTTGGACGGCAAGAATGCCAAGTGTTGTGACGCCAACCCCAACGGCATCCATTGCTCCTAACTTCTCGCCCAGTAGGATCGCCGCGATTGTGACCCCGAATACAGGGTTAAGAAAATGAAATGTTGCCGCCCTGACGGCACCTATGCGGTCCAGCAGCAGGAACCAAATCAGCGTCGCTAGCAGCCCGGGGAACAAAGTGGTATAAGTGAACGCCAGTGCCAGTGGCAGAGTCGGGCGAATGTAAATCGTTTCAAAGACAGGTGCTGCGACAAACAAGGCCGCTGAGCCAACCAACATTTGAAGCCCTACCACCATCATAAAGTTCCCGCCGGACGTCGCGCCGCGAACCGCGAGCGTGGCAAATGTCAACGCCAGTGCCCCGATACCGCAAAGCGCGACCCCGAACATATCGACGCCCGCACTGACCCGACTGCTCATGATAAGCGCAACACCTGCGAAACCTGCGAACAAACCAAGTATACCAAGAGGGCGTAGCTTTTCCTTGAAAATCAACCACCCAGCCAGCGCCACCAATAAGGGCATTGTGGATGCGATAATGGCGGCGACCGAGGCCTCGACCGTCTGCATCGCATAGAAGTTTAGACCCAAATAAAGGGCATTTTGGCAAATTCCGAACAGGATCGTTGCGCGCCACTGGTTCCGGGTCAGGTGCCAGCTTTGGCCCATTGCCCTTGCAATCATCACGCCCAGAACACCAGAGATCAGAAATCGTAGCGCCAACGAAAACAAAGGCGAGGCATCTGCAACGATAATACGCGCCGAGGTAAAGGCGGATGACCAGATCAGAGCAAATGTAAGCCCCATGGCTATGGCGCGCAGATCCATGGAGACCCCCTGTCATGTTGGGCGGACTGTTCCCGATTTTCCCACTCGCTGCAAGTTGCCTGCGCCAAAAAAGACACGCAGGTAACATGCGGTGTGATTTGTGCATGTTTTTATTGATTGATCAGCCAATAAACTATAACGGCGTGACGATCTGACCAAACAAGGGAGGTTTGTCAGTGCTTCTGGAGTACATACTATCTTTTGGCGTCCTGCTGGCATTGGGCCTGGTCGCTTTCTTCGTCGTGAAATGGTGGAACCTGCGTTGCGTTGGTGTGACACCGGTTCATCTGTTCACGTTCATCGCGATCCTGTTCACATCCGGTCTGGATGTCGGCCTGATCATGTTCCCGCTGACCGAATTCGGCGGCTATGCCGAAGACCCTGCTTATGCATTCGCCAATCCGCTGGCGATCGAGTTTGGGTTCTGGGGTTTTCTGATCTGGGCGTTCTACTTCCTGACAGCCTTCTATTTCTGCGTCATCGAGCCGCGCGTGAAGTTCTTTGAAATCCCACTGGTCAAGCTGATCAACAACGTGGTCATCATTGGCACCTGCGCTTTCACCGCCAGCCTGTTCCTGATCTATCTGCCCGGCTACTTGCCTGAAGTCGGAGACGGCGAGTCCGTCGTAACCACGTTCTACATCATCGTCTTCGTGGTTATCCTGGCGGCGGCCTATTCGTCGACTGACCTGAAATACGTACGCATCCTGTCGGTGGGTTCGACCTTCCTGTTCCTGGCTTTGATCATCGGTATGTGGGCCGCAGCAGGAATGGGCGTAACCGGGTTTGTGGAAACCGGCAGCAATATTGGTGCCTATTTCGCCAACCTGCACAAGTTTGTCCTGCCGCTGACCGACTATCACGCCTTCTACCTGTTCTGGTGGTTCGCTTGGTCGATCATGATCGGTCAGTTCACCTCGCGCTTTGTGGGCGGTCTGACCACGTGGCAATTGCTGGCGGCACTGTTGATCTTTCCGTCCATCCCGCTGGGTATCTGGTTCACGGTTCTGTACTATTACCACCTCAACGGCATCAGCACCGCTGGTATCACCAACATCGCGATGGTGATCGTTGGCGTGACCTTTGTGATCAACTCGCTCGACTCGCTGATCCGCCTGTACACAGACAACCTGAACATGACGGTTGAGCGGTTCGGTAAGGCCCCTTATGTGGCGGGCAACGTTGTGCTGCTGTTCGTCCTGACTTTGCTTTTCCAAAGCCAGTGGCTGCAAATCCAGTGGATCGGCGCGGTAGTTGTTGGTCTGTACCTCGCCTGCGTGGTCTATATCCTGATCACCAAGCGCAAAGAGGTGTTGAGCATCTATGCGATGCCTGAAGGCCGCGATCTGGACTTCCATAAGGTTGAGACGGTTCACTAATCGTCGATCAAATCACTGATCCGAGGGGCACCCCAAAGGTGCCCCTTTTTCGTTGCATCTTGGCGACCATCAGGTTTGCGCTATGCTTCACGGGGAAAGACGAAAGGTGTGCAGAGTGCTGGAAGAAAAACGCAAAGATCTTGACTCAGAGAAACAGAAGAAAATTCTGATGCGTCTGGTCGAAGCACTTAGCCAACTTGATCCTGATCTGTATTACAGACCGACTAGTGACATTGCCTTGCATCTGGAAAAGTATATTCGCGGTGACGCGAAGCTGACGTCTGACGAACGGTCGCTGATGGAGCGGTTGAGCCGCCGTGACCTGGAGGTCTTGCTGAGCTTGCATTGAGGCCAAAGAAAAAGGGCCCCCAATTGGCGGCCCTTGATCATGTCGAAAAAACGGAACTTAGCCGTTCACGCTGTCCTTCAGCGCTTTCGCGATGGTCATTTTCACAACCTTGTCGGCTTCTTTGGTGAAGGTTTCACCAGTGGCCGGGTTGCGGACCTGACGCTCGGGGCGCTCGCGGCAGTAGATTTTGCCGACGCCGGGCAGCGTCACTGCGCCACCGGCAGAAACTTCGCGGGTGATCAGGCCGGTGATGGCCTCCAGCGCCGCATTCGCGGATTTCTTGTCGGTTCCCATTTCCTCAGCGAGAGCAGCAACCAGCTGAGTCTTAGTCATAGGCTTTGCCATTTCTTGGTCTCCTTAACGTGCCCGATCTATAGGGCCTCACCGCGTAACTGTAACGGGATATTGTGGGCGAACACAACGAATAGTAGCGCTGAAACCCCTAAAAATATGGGGAAAACGTTGCTTTTTTGCGTCAGAGGAAGGCTGTTTCGTCAAAGGAACGCAATTTCCGGCTGTGTAACCGCTCAAGCGGCATGCCGCGCAAGTGCTCCATCGCCTTGATACCGATGGCCAGATGACGGCTGACCTGAGTGGTATAGAAGGACGATGCCATACCTGGCAGTTTCAGTTCACCGTGCAACGGCTTGTCCGAAACGCACAGCAAAGTGCCGTAGGGTACGCGGAAGCGATAGCCGTTTGCAGCAATGGTCGCGCTCTCCATGTCCAGCGCAATTGCGCGCGATTGGCTGAGACGCTGGACCGGGCCGGTTTGATCACGCAATTCCCAGTTGCGGTTATCGACCGAGGCCACAGTTCCTGTCCGCATGATCCGCTTCAGCTCATAGCCTTCCAACTCCGTCACTTCAGCCACGGCGCGTTCCAGCGCCACCTGAACCTCGGCCAACGGAGGAATCGGAACCCAGACAGGCAAATCGTCGTCCAGAACCTTGTCGTCACGGAGATAGGCATGGGCCAGTACAAAGTCGCCCAAGGCTTGCGTGTTACGCAACCCGGCGCAATGGCCAACCATCAACCAGGCATGAGGGCGCAGAACGGCGATATGGTCTGTTGCGGTTTTTGCGTTGGACGGGCCAACGCCGATATTCACCAGAGTGATCCCCGAACCGTCTTCCCGCTTGAGGTGATAGGTCGGCATCTGCGGCAGTTTCAGCGGTTGTTCGATCGCTGCCTCTGGGTCCGTGATCTCGGCGTTTCCGGTTGAGACAAAGCTGGTATAGCCGCTGGCGGGATCTGCCAATTGCTCGCGGGCGTAGTTTTCGAACTCTGAGACATAGAACTGATAGTTCGTGAACAGTACATGATTCTGAAAATGGCTTGCATCGGTCGCCGTGTAATGCGCCAGACGGGCCAGAGAATAATCCACGCGTTGGGCGGTAAACAGCGACAAGGGACCGACGACATCCTCGTGATCGTGTACACCGTTGACGATGTCGTCGTTGGTGGTGCTCAGATCCGGCACGTCAAACACATCGCGCAGTGTAAACGCGGCCGCGCCCTGATGTGGCACAACCAGATCTGAATTGTTTGCCACTGCGAAATGCACCGGGATGGGTGTGTCCGAGGCTGCAATCGTGACTGGCTGGCCGTGATTCTTGATCAACAAAGCGATCTGTTGGGTTAAGTAAGACCGGAACAGATCGGGCCGCGTTACGGTGGTGGCATGGACACCGGGTTCAGAAACGTGGCCAAAGCTCAGGCGGCTGTCGACCTGCGCGTATGTGGACGTTCGGATGCGAATTTCCGGGTAATAGGCTCTGTATCGTGCGGATGGGGCACCTTCCTGCATCGCTTTTGAAAAGCTGTCGCACAGGAATTCCGTGGCTTGTGTGTAAAGCTCTTCCAGACGAGCAACGGCGGCTGCCGGATCAGTGAATTGCTCTGGCGCTTGTGATTCAGGGGTCAGAAGTGTCGTCATGCCAAAGGTTCCAAAAGGTCGATTTTTTCAAAGGTGCGTACGTCCACCAGCCCGAGGTCCGAGATTCGAAGCTCTGGAATCACGACCAGCGCCAGTAGTGAGTGCTGCATATACGCGTTGTTTAATTGACAGCCGCAGTCCTGCATGGCTTGCACCATCCTATCGGCTTTGGCTGCGACCTCGGCGGCGGGGCTGTCGGACATCAGGCCAGCGATGGGCAATTCCACCAAAGCCAGTTCCTGTCCGTCTCGGAACAGGGTGATGCCACCACCCACTTCGGCCAGACGGTTGGCGGCCAAGGCCATCTGTTCCCGGTCCGTGCCGACAACGATCATGTGGTGACTGTCATGCGCCACGGTCGAGGCCATGGCCATCTTGCCCTGATAGCCGAAACCCGAGACAAATGCGTTGGTCACACCACCTGTCGCGCGGTGCCGCTCGACCAAAGCGATCTGGCAGACACCACCTTCGCCCTCGACCAGCCCACCTATGATCGGCAGTTCAGATTTCAACGCTTTGGTCGGGGCCTGGTTTTCCACCACACCGATAACATTAGCCTGCACCCGGTTCGCCCCGTCCGGGGCCTTGATCTCAAAATCGGTCGCGCTCAGATCGTGCCCCAAGTGAACGGTGTTACGTGCCTTTTCGGGCCAGTTCAAATGCGGGCAATCCACCGCAATCTTACCGTTTTCCGCAACCACTTTCCCACGGGCGATCACTGTTTCGATCGGCAAGCTCGTCAGGTCCGAGCTGAGAAGGATGTCTGCCCTGCGCCCCGGTGTCACAGACCCGATTTCACGTTCCAGCCCGAAATGTGTGGCTGTATTGATCGTTGCCATTTGCAGCGCGATCAAAGGGTCACATCCACAGGCAATGGCGTGGCGCACGACACGGTTCATATGCCCGTCATTGACCAACGTGCCCGAGTGGCAATCGTCGGTGCACAGAATGAAGTTACGCGGATCCAGCCCTTTCTCGGTCACGGCGGTGATCTGACTTTCGACATCATACCAGGCTGATCCCAAACGCATCATCGACCGCATTCCCTGCCGCACCCGGGCAATGGCGTCGGCTTCGCAGGTGCCTTCGTGATCATCCGCTGGTCCACCGGCCACATAGGCTGCAAAATCAGACCCTAAAACGGGCGAAGCGTAATGTCCGCCCACGGTTTTACCCGCCCGTTGCGTGGCTGCAATCTCGGCCAGCATTTTGGGGTCGCCATGGATCACGCCGGGAAAATTCATCATTTCACCCAGCCCGATGATACCGGGCCAGTTCATGGCTTCCGTCACATCTTCGGGCGTGATTTCATAACCGGTCGTTTCCAGCCCCGGCGCAGATGGCGCGCAGGACGGCATCTGGGTGAAGATATTGACCGGCTGCATCATGGCTTCGTCATGCATCATGCGCACACCGTCCAGACCAAGCACGTTAGCGATCTCATGCGGATCGGTGAACATGCTGGTCGTACCGTGCGGGATGACCGCGCGTGCGAATTCGGCGGGGGTGAGCATACCAGACTCGATGTGCATATGCGCGTCGCACAGGCCGGGCAGAATATAGCGGCCACGCGCGTCGATGATCTGTGTTTCCGGGCCTATGCAGTGCGAGGCGTCGGGCCCGACAAAAGCAATCCGCCCGGCTGCAATTGCAACCGAATGATCCGGCAACAGTTCGCGTGTATGTACGTTTACCCAGATTCCGCCCTGAATCACGGTGTCGGCGGCGTCGCGGCCGGCGGCAACTACGATCAATTTCGGGGCGACGTCGGGCCAGCTGGGGAAGGGTGTGTATTCCATGGCTCAACTTTCACGAATGCGCCAGCGTGTGCAACCCCGGTTCTGCGCTGTCACAAACAGATCATAAATTCCTGTTTGGCCTGCATCCATTTGCTGCGCGCCCATGGCGCCCGGCCATTGGACAGGTGCGCACTGGCCTTGGGCATGGGCGAAAGCTTACCGGGTTACGTATCTGACCCAATTTCGCGCCGAATCCAATTCGCAAAGGCCACGGCTCCGGGCGTGTCCTCGGCCTGTGGAGACAACAGCAGATAATATGCCTCAGGCATCGGCGCGCGATGTTCAAACGGCGCGACAAGCTGCCCGCGTTCGATCAGGTGGTGTGCAATGGCGTCATGCGCCAGGCACAGGCCCCCGCCCGCCATGGCTGCAGAAAGGCAAACCAGATAGGTTGTTGCATAGGTAATCGACGGATTTCCCCATGTTAGACCCTGTTCTTCTGCCCAGTTTGACCAATTGGACAGCAGATTGGAGCAATCGAACAATGGCTTTTCCTGAAGATCGTCCAGACTCACCTGATACCCTGGGGCACAGACCGGATAATAGTGTTCAGTGCGCAGCATCTCGGTCCGGGTGGTGTCCGATGGGCGCAACGAGAAACGAATCTCAACCGCAGCGCCTTCGGCCATCTCTCGCGGTTCCCAGAGTTCGGTGAAGATATTTAACTGTACATCAGGATGCTCGGCCTGAAACATCGGCAGGCGCGGGGCCAGCCAATTGACGGCAAAGCTGATGTTGCATTGCACCTGAACCGCGTTTGGCTGCGCACCGGTGACAGCCTGTGTGCCGCGCATAAGCGTCCGAAACGCTTCTCGGACCACTGGCAAATAGGTGATTCCGGCCTCGGTCAGTTCTAACGCTTTGGGGCGGCGCAGGAATAAGGGCTGCCCCAGATGGCCTTCCAACGATTTTATCTGCTGACTAACAGCGCTTTGCGTCATGTTCAGATCCCGCGCTGCGCCGGTGAAAGACAGATGCCGTGCTGCGGCCTCAAACGTGCGCAGCCAGCCCAGCGGAGGCAGTTTGTTCTGCATCAACATAACCTCGGCATAAGTTCAGCTAATGAGATAGCTTTGTTTTTTTCGTTGGTCAAACGCGCAAGTCAAATGCAGGCTTTATCCAAGGTCAGCCGCAACAGGAGCCGCCGCATGAGTGTTACCAACCTTCGCCCCAATATCGATCACTGGTCCGAGCGTGTGGATATGGCTGCCGCGTTCCGCTGGACCGCGCGGCTGAACATGCACGAGGCCGTCGCCAACCATTTCAGCCTTGCAGTGAACGAGGACGGCACGCAGTTCCTGATGAATCCCAATCAGGCGCATTTCTCGCGCATTCGCGCGTCAGACTTGTTGTTGTTGGATGCCAACGATCCTGACGTGATGTCCCAACCCGGTGCACCGGACCCCACGGCATGGGGGTTGCATGGGTCAATTCATCGCCACTGTCCGCATGCGCGCTGCGTCATGCATGTGCATTCGATCTTTGCGACTGTTCTGGCTTCGTTGGCCGACAGCACCTTGCCGCCGATCGATCAGAACACGGCAACCTTCTACAATCGCTATGTGATTGACCAAGAGTTCGGCGGGCTGGCCTTCGAAAGCGAAGGCGAACGCTGTGCCGGGATGCTGACGGACCCAAAGAAAAAGGTCATGATCATGGGCAATCATGGCGTGCTGATCATCGGCAGCGATCCTGCAGATACGTTCAACCGGCTGTATTACTTTGAACGCGCGGCCGAGACGTATATCCGCGCATTGCAAACGGGCCTGCCTCTGCGCGTTTTGTCGGATGAGATTGCCGAGAAAACCGCACAAGAACTGGACGACTACCCTGACCAGGCCAAAGCCCACCTGCGTGAGATCAAGGCGATTCTCGACGCAGAGGAATCAGACTACGCAACCTGACTGCACATCCCTAAGAGAGCATCATGACGGATATCGCCCCGGATCCCGAAACCGCCCGCTGGCACTATCACCCCGAAGGCCCCGTAGGCCTGAACCCATTGTTCAGCTGGCCACCGCGCCCCGCGGCAGTGCTGAAATGGTACAGCGGCGCGTGGTTGCAGATCACGTCCCTGACCTTGTGCATGGTTCTGGCGATAATTGCCTATGCCTTCTTTTTTCCTGCATTAGAGACTATGCAGAGCTTTGCACCCGGCTGGATGCTCCGGATCTGGCTGTTGAACATGGTGCCGCAAATCCTGGTGGCTGGGGGGCTGCATTGGTGGCTTTACATGCGAAAAGGGCAGGGCATGTACAAAAAGTTCGACCGCCGGGATCTGACGCGGAACAACGGAACGTTTACTTTCCGCAATCAGGTTTGGGACAATATCTGGTGGACGCTGGGCAGCGCCATGACGGTTGCCACTGTTTACCAGTGGATCATCTACTGGGCCATGGCCAATGGCTGGGCGCCGACGATCACCTGGGCTGAAGCTCCGGTTTGGTTTGTCGTGTGGATGATGTTCATTCCGATGTGGTCCGGCCTGCACTTTTACTGGGTGCACCGGCTTGAGCATCACCCAAAGCTCTACAAACACGTCCACGCTGTGCATCACCGCAATGTCAATATCGGGCCGTGGTCTGGGATTTCGAACCACTGGTATGAAAACCTGCTTTATTTCACCACCTACTTCATCCACCTGATTGTGCCGTCTCATCCGCTGCATCTGCTGTTTCACAGTTCATTCCAGCAGATCAGCCCGGTTCTGTCCCATTCAGGGTTCGAAAAACTGAAAGCTGGCGAGACCGAGGCCGCGCGAGCTGGGGATTTCTTCCACCAGCTTCATCACAGGTATTTCGAGTGCAACTACGGCACGTCCGAAATCCCGTTCGACAAGTGGTTCGGCACCTACCACGATGGCTCGGCTGAGGCGACAACGCGTACGCGCGCGTACAAAAAGCAGATGTACACCTGATGGTTTCGGTCTGATTACCTCAGTTTAAACCCGCTCAAACAAAGCAATGAACGCCGTGTCGTCTTTGTTGGGGCCAGCAGCAAGATCGCCATAAATACGAACTTCGGGCAGGGTCAGATTTCGAATCTGACCCTGTTCCAATTGACGCAGTTTTTCTGCGAAACCCAGTTTTTCGAAATGACGGGCATTGATCGAAAGAGCGAACTGCGCACCAGGCCGTGCGACACGCAAAAGCGCGGGAAAGACCTCGGGGCCGAGATGGCCGTGGGTGAAGGTCCCGGATGAGACGATGCCAGAATAGCTTTCACGCGGTACCGGAATACCCTGGGTCAGATCAGCTTCAATAGCGTCGCGGTAGATATCCTTGCGCATGGCCTGATCCAGCATGTCCGCGCTGATATCGGTCGCATCAATTGGCCCAACGCCTAGCCCGGACAACACTGCGCCGCAAAGGCCTGTGCCCGCGCCAATATCCAGAACCGGGCCTTGACCGCCCGCACCCACAAATGCCCGTGCGGTATGGGTGTGAAGCTGGTAATCCTCGCGCGCGGCGAAGCCGTCATCATAATCCCCGGCCCATTCCGCATAGAGGCGTTTGTGTTCATTTGGGGAGTTCAGCGCATAGGCCGAATGCAAATCGGGTTTCTTGTCGCTCATACCCAACAGAAAGCCGCATCCAAAGATTCGATTCAAGTGCGTCCATGCAGCGCTTGCATCCCGGTACACTGAGGCCCATCAAAGGGACATGACTCAGACGCTTTTCTCATTTGGCCATGGTTATTCCGCACAGGCCCTGTCCCGACATATTGCTCCGAAAGGCTGGCGCATTGTTGGCACCACACGTGACAGCGGAGGCATGGATGCTATCCGAGGCTCGGGTGCCGAGCCGTTGGTCTGGCCTGGACAGGAACCGAATCTTGATGGGGTGACGCATCTTCTGATTTCGACCGCCCCGAATGTAGAGGGTGATCCGGTTTTGGCGGCGCTGGGTGAGGAAATCGCCCGCCGCGCGGCTCAATTCGCATGGATTGGGTATTTGTCGACAACTGCCGTTTATGGCGATCATCAGGGCGGATGGGTTGACGAAGACACGCCTCCGGCTCCGACCGCCAAACGCGGCAAATGGCGCATGTTGGCCGAGCAGCAATGGTCATCTATTCCCGGCCTGCCTGTACATATCTTCCGGCTGGCTGGCATCTATGGCCCGGGCCGAGGTCCCTTTTCCAAGCTTAAACGCGGTGGGTTGCGGCGTATCATCAAGCCCGGTCAGGTGTTTTCGCGCATTCACGTGGAGGACATCGCGCAAATCCTTGAAGCCTCGATGACCAAGCCCAACCCGGGTCGCGTCTACAATGTATGTGACGATGAACCCGTCCCGCCCCAGGACGTCATCGGTTACGCCGCTGAGCTACAAGGTCTTCCCCTTCCGCCGGCGGTATCCTTTGAAGAGGCCGACCTGACGCCAATGGCGCGCAGCTTCTATAATGAGAACAAGCGTGTGCGGAACAGTCGGATCAAGGACGAGTTGGGCGTGAGATTGATCTACCCCAACTACAGGGTCGGGTTAGACGCTTTGATGAAAGGCCAATAGCACTTTAACACGCTGCTGCCTTGATCATGTCCGCCGCTTTTTCCGCAATCATGATGGTTGGCGCGTTTGTATTGCCAGACACAAGTGTTGGCATGACCGACGCGTCGACTACGCGCAGCCCTTCTATGCCATGTACGCGCAGTTCGGGATCCACCACCGCCATCGGGTCCTGCCCCATTTTGCAGGTGCCGACCGGGTGATAAATTGTATCGGCGCGGGCGCGGATGTGCCTTTCCCAATCCGCGTCGGTTTGGGCGCTATCTGTTCCGAACATCTCTTTGTGTCGGTATTTCGCCAAAGCGGGCGCTTCGAGGATGTCCCGTGTCATACGCGCCCCTTTGATCATGGTCTCAATATCCCTGTCGTCTGACAGAAAGGCCGGGTCGATGTTGGGTGTGTCCATCGGGTCAGCACTGCGCAGCCCGACTGTTCCGCGGCTGTCCGGGCGCAACTTGCAGATATGGCAACCATATCCGTATCCGTAGTGCAGTTTGCGAGCGTGATCATCGACCATTGCGATAGTGAAATGCAGCTGAATATCCGGGCGCTCGAGATCTGGACTGGTTTTCAGAAAAGCCGCGCCTTCGGCAAACGGGGTGGCAGCCATGGATACACCTGTCTTGCGCCACCTGTGAATATGTCCAAGCAGTCGGGCGGCCCCCACAGGTCCTATGCCGAACGTGTTTGTGTCTTTGCTGCGGTACGTGAGAATGAAGTCCAGATGGTCCTGCAGGTTTTGTCCAACGCCCGGCAACTCATGACGTATGGCGATTCCGTGCGGTTTCAGATCAGCTACCGCACCTATGCCGGATAGCTGTAACAGTTGCGGCGACTTCAACGCACCGGCGCACAGCAAGACTTCGCGCGTGGCTGTCACAGTGAAATCTGCGCCTTTGCCTTTTTTTTGATAGGTCACTCCGCTGGCACGTCTTCCTTCGAACGTCAGTTCTTTGACATGGGCATGTGTGACGACGGTCAGGTTGGGGCGGCTCAGTGCTGGAAACAGATACGCCGCCGCCGCAGAGCAACGCTCGCCATTCTTTGCCGGATCGTGAAACTGCGTGACCTGATAAAGCCCGACGCCTTCATTATCACCGCGATTGAAATCGTCTGTGCTGTGGTGTTGCAATTGCTCAGCGGCTTCAACAAAGGCGCGGGTTACAGGGCGCGGTTCTTTTTGGTGCGAGACATGCAGAGGTCCGCTATCGCCATGCATGTCATCTGCGCCTTGCTCGTTATTCTCAGCGCGTTTAAAATAAGGCAATACGCTGGTCCAATCCCACCCATCGCACCCCAGGTCCGCCCATCCATCATAGTCTTGTCGTTGCCCCCGGATATAAAGCATCGCATTGATCGCACTTGAACCGCCCAGGGCCTTACCACGTGGTTGATAGCCCCTGCGTCCATTCAAACCGGGCTGCGGAACGGTCTCGAAGGCCCAGTTGTTAATTCGAGGACGCCCCGGCAAAGCTGCAACAACAGCGGACGGTACCCTGACAACCATGCCATCGCCGCGACCTCCAGCCTCAAGCACACATACGCGTATGCTGGGATCTTCGCTGAGGCGATGTGCCAGTACAGATCCCGCAGAACCTCCGCCAACGATGACATAGTCGAATTGCAATACTGTGCTCCCAACTTCTTTCAGCAGTGGCCGCTGGGTCTTTGGCGTCCTGATCTAGCGGTTTGGGGAACACTGCGGGATTTTAGTAAAAAAACAATTATAACCCCAAGTCAGTTACCAGGGCCTTTAAGTTGTTGTTCCAATATTCGACCGATGCGGACCGGGGCTCGCAATGGCTTTTGGGGTGTCGATGATCCTCTGCGCACCGCGATTCCGCCTCTGAGGCTCGTTTCGCCTAGTTTCTCAGGTTTCCTAAGCGCTCAAAGTACGTCTGCGAGATTGATTTATTAACGTAATATGTTGTTTTAATTAATGAACTGAAGAAAACGATGGGAAATGTGAAGTTTTTTCAAAATGGGGGTTGCAGGTCCCAGACCTAATCCGTAAATACCCCTTCACTGGCGCTGCTGAGGCGCTGGGACGCTGCGGAAGCGGCGGTGACACATCGGAGAGAC